>JANQFM010000165.1 GCA_028277865.1 Acidobacteriota bacterium | reverse complement strand
TGTGAGCGAGCTGAGCGCAGAGTCTGAACAGAGCAGCCGCCCCCCATCCGGGCCAGGAAAGCGCGTTCGGCCTCCACGCAAAGTGCCGTCTGCAGATGGTGAAGCGGCGCAAGCAATCGGCGCGTCTTGGAGTCGTCCAAGCGCGCTTCGACGGCCAGAGCGCCCTGCCCGACCGCCGGCACCATCTCCTCAACCGGAAAGAGATAGGAGATGTGCTCGGTCAGCCCCAGCCGCCTCAGGCCCGCCGAGGCCAGGATCAGCCCGTCCAGCTCTTGCTCGGCCAGCTTGCGCAAGCGGGTGTCGACATTGCCTCGGATGGGCTCGACCAGCAAGTCGTCCCGAAGCGAAAGCAGCTGCACCCTGCGCCGCAGGGAGCTGGTGGCCACCCGGGCACCGGAATCCAGCTCCCTCCATGAGGCCTGGCCGCCGGGCAGCACCAGGGCGTCGCTGGGATCTTCGCGACGGGGAATGGCAACCAGCCCCAGCCCTGCCGGAAGCTCGGTGGGCACATCCTTGAGGCTGTGAACCGCCAGGTCGATGCGCCCGTCCAGCAAGGCCTCTTCGATCTCCTTGACGAACAGCCCCTTGCTGCTGGTGGCCAGTGCAGCAAGCGGAGCATCCGAGATCCGGTCTCCTGTGGTCCGGATGACCTCGATGCGGACGTTGAGCCCCGAATGGCAGCGCCGCAGCTCACCCTCGACCCAGCGGGCCTGCCACAAGGCTAGCTTGCTGCCTCGGGAGCCGATTACAACCTCAGGCATGGCATCCATTTGTGAGCAGTTGTCAGTTGTCGGTTGCCAGTTGGCAGTTAAGACTCAGAGGCCCGGGACCAGAGCCCGCAGGGATGCGGGATCCTTCCCTTCCTTTGGTTCCCTGAACTGACGACTGACAACCGACAACTGACAACTGACCTACTCCTCTTCTTCCAACTTGAAAAGCCGCCGGATCATGTCCAGGTTTTCGGGATGATGACCGCAGGCGGCCCGCTTGATCTCTATGATGAGAGGGTGGGCCAGGCGGTGGGCGGCCTGGCGCAAGTGCATTTGGAGCATCTCGCGCTCCCGGTCGTCCAGCTGACGGGCATGGTATTCGAAGTCGCGCAAGCAGGTCTCTTCGAATCGGCGGCGCAAGGCGTAGATCAGAGGGCCCACTTTGTCGGCGGCACGGGCCCGGACGAACTTTTGCACTTCCTCTTCGATGATCTCCTCGGCCTGCAGGGCGCTCTGGCGACGGCCTTCCAGGTTGGATTCCACCACCGATTCGAGGTCATCGATGTCGAAAAGAAAGACGTTTTCGATCTCGTGCACGGTTGGATCGACATTGCGGGGCACAGCGATGTCGATCACGAATAGAGGCTGATACTTGCGCCTGCGGATGGCCTTCTCCAGATGGGCCTTCAGCAGCACGTAGCCATCTGCGCCGGTCGAAACCAGCACCACATCCGACTCGGTCAAGCAGCGATCCATTTCCTCGAACCCCGCCGCCTCCCCCCGGAAACGGTGGGCCAGCGAACGCGCCGCATCCCGAGAGCGGTTGACTATCGTGACCTTGGAAATGCCGGCCCGCACCAGATTGACAGCGGCCTGTTCAGCCATCTGCCCCGCTCCGATCAAGAGTACGGACTTGCCCTCCAACTGGCCGAAAATGCGTTCCGCCAATTTGACCGAGACGGAGCTGACCGAGACCGAGGCTTTGCCGATGAGAGTTTCACGCCGAACACGCTTGGCCACAAAAAATGCTTGCGGGACGAGCTTTTCCAGGCCCGTCCCCAAGCGTCCCAGATCGCGTGCCCGGGAGTAGGCCTTCTTGAGCTGGCCCAGGATCTGGGCCTCGCCCACCACCAGCGAGTCCAGGCTGCTGGCCACCCGGAAGACGTGCCGGATGACCTGGTCGCCGCGCAGGTTGTAAAGGAACTTCTCGAGAAAGGAGTCCTGCAGGGCGTGGTGACGGTGCAGGAAGTCGCAGATGGAATAGGAGGCCTGGCGGTGGTCTTCGCTGTGGGCCAGCACCTCGACCCGGTTGCAGGTCGAAAGGATGAGGCTTTCCGGAAGTGCGTATTGAGTTCGCAGCACCCGGGTCGCCTGGTGCAGCTCCAGTTCGGGAAAAGACACTTTCTCTCGGATTTCCACTGGTGCCGACTTGTGGCTGATCCCCACCAGCAACAGCTTTTTCCAGGAGTCCGGACTTTGCTCTGATGATGCCATGAGCCGTGATTGGAGCTTACAAGCAAAGGAAAAAAGGCTGCGCCCCAAGAGGCAAGGAACGAAATCGCTTGCCCTTCATCCATCAAACCATTGCGTTGCGTCCTTTGTTCGCAGCCTCACCAAGGCGCTTCGCCCGAAGACGCCCTGGCGGCCAAGCCCTCTGCCCTTAAAACGAATGCAGCCCTTCAAAAAAGAGCCGGGCGCCGATAAAGGTGAACAGCACCGACAAAAACCCGGCCAAGCTCATCAAGGCCGCCCTCTTTCCCCGCCAACCTGCCGACAGGCGCAGGTAAAGCAACGCCAAGTATATGAGCCAGGTGACAAAAGTCGAAATGACTTTTGGATCCTGGTACCAGCCCTGTGTCCATTCCTTTTCGGCCCATAGCACGCCGGCCAGTAGACCCACGGTCATGAAAGAAAAACCGGCGATGAGGAAGTTTTGGAAGGCCTCGTCCATGGTCAGCAAGGCAGGCAGCCTCTCCAGCAGGATTCGGGGCTTGCGGCTTTTGATCTGCCATTGCTGAAAGAGGTACAAGGCGCTGGACATGAAAGTGATAAAGAACATCCCGTAGGCCAATATCAAGCAAGTCGTGTGCAGATAGATCCAGGAGCTTCGCAGGATTTCCGGCGGTGCCGGATAGCTCTTCAGAAAAGCCGTCCCCAGCATCAAGATGGTCACCAAGGGCAAGGAAAACAGCCCCAGGGCCCGAAACCGGTATCTCCAGTAGGAGATCTGAAAGCACAGCGAAACAGTCCAGGCAAAAAAGTAAAGCGATTCGCGCAGGCTCATGATCGGAAAATGCTGCCGCTCGATGCCCAAGACCACCAGGAACACCGAGTGGCATACAAAGCCGATCCCATGCGAAATGATGGCAATGCGAAAAAACGAGTCCTTGCGGGTCACCACAGTGGCGATGCTGAGGAACAGTCCAGCTGCGTAAAAGGCGAAAGCGACATAGAAAAGCAAGGTGTCCACGGGGGCATTATAAGGCAGTTGTCAGTTGTCAGTAGTCAGTTGTCGGTTCAGAGGGGGACCGGCGGAGAGGGTCCAGTTCGCAGTTCGCAGTTTGCAGTTCACAGTTGGCAGTCAGTAGTCCAAGGTCCACCGTCCGCAGATTGCATTCCCCCTGGCCTCTTTTCTGACTATCGCTGCGTCTCTGCGCCTTTGCATGACTCCTTCTGCCAGCCACCGGTTTCCGTATTCTTCTCTCAACTGCCAACTGCCTACTGCCAACTGCCTACTGCCCTGGTCAACCGACAACTGCCGATTGATTCCGCTATCCTAGCGGAGTGAGCTTCAACCCTGCCGACTTGCTTTTCCTGTTTACGATCTTGTTGCTTTCCCTGAGCGTTCATGAAGCGGCTCATGCCTGGACAGCAGCTAAGCTGGGGGATCCCACGGCCGAAATGCTGGGCCGGGTGACGCTGAATCCGCTGCGGCACATCGACCTGATCGGGACAGTGCTCTTTCCGATGGTGGCCTACATGACGGGGTGGTTTTTCGGATGGGCCAAGCCGGTCCCGGTCAATCCTGCCAACCTGAAACATGAAAGGCGCGACCACGCCCTGATCGCCGCGGCAGGCCCGGCCAGCAATATCGTGATGGGCCTGGGATTCTTGGCAGGGCTGAAACTGCTGCAGGCCTTTTTTGCCATTCAGATCGCCAGCCAGCACGACTTCGTCTACCCGCTCTCCCAGCTCTTCTGGTACGGGATCTTCCTCAACTTCATCCTGGCCGCCTTCAACTTGCTGCCCTTGCCGCCTCTGGACGGTGGATGGATCCTGGCGGGGCTGCTGCCCGGGTCGGTGGGGCGGCTGCTCAATGCCGTCCAGCCGGTCAGCTTCATCATCCTGATCGGCCTGGCTTTGACGGGGGTGCTGGGCAGCATCCTTTCGCCTGTTTACCGGCTGGTGAACTACTTGGTGCTGTGAGGCTCTGGGGCTTTTGCCTGTCAGGCGACGACGATAGACTGGCGCATCCCAATAAGGGGCGACCAAAGGAGTCTTGGCAAGGAAGCAACATGAACGATCCCGCCATACAGCTTGCACCAGCACCGACAGAGGCTGGGCCTGGGGACTCCGGGCCACCCGAAGACCGGGAGCTTCGCATCCTGTTGGAGGTCTTTGAAGGCCCCTTGGACCTTCTGCTCCACTTGATCCGCACCCAGGAAATCGACATTTACGACATCCCCATAGCCCAGGTGACCGAGCAGTACCTGCAATACCTGGAGCTGATGAAAAACCTCAACGTCAACGTGGCGGGCGAATTCCTGGTCATGGCGGCCACCTTGATCCTCATCAAGTCCAAGATGCTGCTTCCGCCCGATCCCAACTCTGCCCAGGAAGAGGGCTTCGAGGATCCCCGGGCCGAACTGGTCGAGCAGCTGCTGGAGTACGAGAAATTCAAGCAGGCCGCCCATCTGCTCTACGAGCGCGAAACGGTTGAACTGTGCATCTGGCCTCGGGGCCACGAGGAATTTGAAGAGGAAGAAAACGAGATGGTGGACGTCTCGGTCTTCGACCTGGTCCAGGCTTTCCACAAAATCGTGGAGCGCTACAAAGACAAGGTGGTGATGGAGGTCGCGCACGAACAGGTCACAATTGAGGAGAAGCTGACCGAAATCCGGGCTCTCGTCTCGCTCAAGGGTGAGTTCTACTTTTCACTCTTTCTGCAGAACCGCATCAGCCGGACCCATCTGGTGCTGACCCTGTTCGCCCTGCTGGAAATGGTCCGCCTGCAGGAAGTGAGCCTCCACCAAAAAGGGGTCTTCGAAGATATCCGAATCGTGGCATGCTAGAGATTCACAACAAGCTGCTGGCCGTCCTCTTCGCCTCGCGCGACCCTGTCGGAGTCCCCCAGCTGCAGGAAGTATTTCCCGATTTGAGCATCCAGGAACTGCGTGAAGATATGCAGGTCCTGCAAGAGGAGTTCAACGCCCTGCAGCAGGCTCTGGCCATTCGGGCCGTGGCAGGCGGCTACCGCATCACCACCCTGCCCGAACATCATGAAGTGATCCGCGAATTCCTCAAGACCCGCCCCTCCAGCAAGCTTTCCCTGGCCGCCCTGGAAACCCTTTCGGTCATCGCCTACAAGCAGCCCATCACCATGCCCGAAGTGGCCGAGATCCGGGGTGTCAAGGGCACTTCCACCGTCCACACCCTGCTGCAGAAAAAGCTCATCGAAACCCGCGGCCGCCGCAAGACGGTGGGCCGTCCCATGCAGTACGGGACCACCCGCGAATTCCTGGTTCACTTCGGCCTCAACGACCTCTCGGAACTGCCCACGCTCAAGGAGTTGGAGGAGCTGTTGGAGCAGGCGGAGGGGAGTTGAGAGGAAGGATATTCTTCACATTTGAGTCAAGTTTGCCACCGAGGCACAGAGTGCACAGAGAAGAATCAGAACAAGCCCTCTGACCTCTCTGTGTCTCGGTGTCTCTGTGGCTTCCCGTCTCCGGTCTGAGGCGCTGCCTCGCTAGCCCTTGAGTTCACCCGCAGTTGACAGCGAATTCCAAGCAGACACAACCTCTACCAGGACCGGGGCATCCGGATGAGCTGGGAACTGCGCATACCGGTATCCCCACACCTTGGGGGCACATCCATTTGCAGTCTCTTGAGGTGGAACATGGCGAACACCAGTCCGGACAGCTGCAGAAACCTGAAGAACACTGGCACTGACAGAATGAAGACCCTCCCAAGGCAATGCGATTTGGAAATTCAGGGCTTCCTTCAAGGAGCCCAACTGCCACTTGGCTGGAGAGTAAGACGGCGCCAAAGGCAACAGCCGCAAAGGCGCGGACCAATCGGTTGCGGATCATTAGTTCCTCCTTCTTGCAGGTGGCGGATGGCAGTCGATCGGATCGCTGCATCCAGATTTTTTCAGCAATTTCAATTTACGGCAATGGCGATTAATAAGTCAAGACTTGATTTCATAATTAAGAATTCAAGACAAAATATTTGGAGAAAATTTCACCGAGGGGTGGCAAAAGTCCTCAAGCCGAGCGACTCAATGCCGCCTGGGTGCCGTCGTGGAGGCCTCCCGTTTTCCTGTAGACTGTCCTGTGCCATGCAGGAGCGGCTCCAGAAGATCATTGCAGCGGCGGGATTGGCCTCGCGGCGGGGGGCCGAGAAGCTGATTCTGGACGGGATGGTGACGGTCAACGGACAGGTGGTGCGCCAGCTGGGATCAAAGGCCGATCCGGCCAGGGACTTCGTCAAGGTGGGCGGCAAGCGGTTGCAGGCCGAGCCGATGGCCTATTTCGCCGTCCACAAGCCTCAAGGGGTCTTGAGCAGCGTCTCCGATTCAAAAGACCGCCCTGTCGTGACCGACCTGGTCCGCTCTTCGCGCCGCCTTTACCCGGCCGGTCGGCTCGACTTCAACAGCGAAGGCTTGATGATCCTCACCAACGACGGCGAACTGACGCGAAGGATCACCCGCGCCGGGCGCCTGGAGAAGCTTTACCGAGTCAAAATC
Organism: Acidobacteriota bacterium; assembly: GCA_028277865.1. Lineage (GTDB taxonomy): Bacteria > Acidobacteriota > UBA6911 > RPQK01 > DATIPO01 > JANQFM01. Next base: position 5,959 of record JANQFM010000165.1, on the reverse strand, counting down.
CAGGGCATTCCGGAAGTGCGCAAGCTGGAAATGCTGCGCAAAGGGTTGCAGCTGGGCAAGCAAAAGTTGGCGCCTTGCCGGATCCGCACCCTCAAGAAAGCAAGAAATGCCTGGTTCGAAGTGGGATTGCGGCAGGGAAAGAACCGCCAAATTCGGCGTATGTTCGAAAGGATCGGACACCCCGTGATGCGCCTGAGAAGGATTTCCATCGGCCCGGTCGTACTGGGGAACCTGAAGCCGGGATCGGCTCGTCCCTTGACGGTGAAGGAATTGGAATTCTTGAAGAAGCTTTGAAAAGGGGCAGGGCGCCTTTGGGAGCGCCCGCATCCTGCGGGCTCCGAGGTCCGGCTGTTCACTGTCGCTGGTCTCGGCCCGGCCATGGGAGATAAAGAATTGTTTACGGGAATCGTTCGAGAAGCCGGCAAAGTCGCCTCCATCGAAAAAGGCCCGGACGGCGCAGTCCTCCGATTGGGCAGCCAGGCAGTTTGGGAATCCTTGGAGATCGGCGCCAGCGTGAGCGTCAACGGAGTCTGCCTGACGGCGGAACGGATCGCGCAAGAATCCTTTCAAGTTACGGCCACGCCAGAAACGCTGCGGCGCAGCAACCTGGGGGAATTGGAGGCGGGGGATCCCGTCAACCTGGAGCCCGCCATGCGCTTGGAAGACTTCGTGGGAGGCCACTTGGTGCAAGGCCACGTGGACGCCACCGGACGAGTGCTTTTGATCCGGCCTGAAGGGAATTCGCACATCTTCCGCTTCCAGGCGCCTGAAGACATCCTGCGCTACTGCGTGATGAAGGGGAGCATCACCGTCGACGGCGTCAGCCTGACCATCTCTGCCCTGGGATCCTCCTGGTTCGAGGTGGCCATCATTCCCCATACGCTGGAAGTCACCAATTTTTCCGCCTTGCGGGAAGGTGACCTGATCAATTTGGAAGCCGATGTCATCAGCAAGTACGTGGAGTCGCATGTTCAACGCTTTCTGGAAGGTTCTCAAAAACGCTAGCCCCCGTTTGTGTCCCCGGCCGGCCGAACGGAGGGATCGCAAATACCGGAAACCGGAAACCGGCAGAAGAAACTCGGTGCGCGTAAGGCTCAAGATGGTTGGATGCTGGCTGAAAGCACGCCTGCGGCGAATTCTCCATTGGACGATTCTGCCGGCCTCCAGTCTCCGCTTTCCGGTCTGCCTGCTTCTCCCAGCCCTTTGCCTGGCATGGCTGTCGATCGCAGCACCGGCCCAGGACGCCGGGGAAACGGATCAGGCCATTCGGCCCGGCGCCCAGACGATCTTCATATTCGTCAACCAAGCCCGCGAAAAGGTGACCGAGTTCATCGTCCGTCTGGCCCGATTCCGCCCTGACATCGTTTTGGAGTGGGAGAACTCGATCGATCAGGGCACCATCCACCTTTTCCGCAGCGCCGTGAGCCAAGAAGAAGGATTCACCCTGAGCCGCCACTTCGAGGTCGGGGTCCACAGCGAGTCGGCCGACATGATGACCCTTTGGCTGCCAGACAAAGTCTTTGACCAACTCTCCCGCAAGGGCTCGGTGAAAATGAGGTACAACAACCTGCCCCTCAAGTTGAAGAAAGAGGGCCGTGGGACATTCCGCTTCCGTTACAACAAGCGCGAAACCGAGATCCCGGTCATCTTGGCCAGCGACAGCCGACGGGGCCGGTGGAGCATCTGGGACGATCCTGACAACCCCCTGGTCGTCCAATATGAGTCCCCCTACTTCAAGCAGCACCTCAAAACCATGGCTGCCCGCAACCGGCCCGCGCTGCGCTGGATCAAGAAGCTGCCGCCGATCAGATAGCTGGCAGTCGGCAATATGGTCCAAGGTCCAAGGTCCAAGGTCGGCAGAGTACATTCTTGCAGGCTCTTGCTTCTTTCTGCCCTCCGGCCTCCAGTCCTCGGCCCACTGCCTATTCTTGCACCTCGCTTTGCGTCTTTGCGCCTGTGCGTTAAATCTTCGCTTCCCCTTCCCTTGCCCCATCGCGTAACATGCCTGGCGTGACGGAAATGAACAGCATTGAAGACGCAGTTCAAGACATTCGGGACGGCAAGATGGTGATCGTGGTGGACGAGGAGGACCGCGAAAACGAAGGCGACCTCACCATGGCCGCCGAGAAGGTCACTGCCGAGGCCATCAACTTCATGACCATGCACGGGCGCGGATTGGTCTGCCTGCCCTTGACAGGCGAACGACTGGACCACTTGCAAATCCCCCTCATGTCGCCCGAGAATCATTCGCCTCACGCTACCGCCTTCTGCGTCAGCATCGAGGCCCAGCGCGATGTCACCACCGGCATTTCGGCCGCCGACCGGGCCACCACCATCCTGGCGGCCATCGACCCCGGCAGCGACCCCTCGGACATCATCATGCCGGGGCACATCTTCCCCTTGCGATCCTGCCCGGGAGGGGTTTTGCAAAGGGCCGGGCAAACGGAAGCGGCCGTCGACCTGGCCCGCATCGCCGGACTGCAGCCGGCCGGGGTGATCTGCGAGATCATGAACGATGACGGAAGCATGGCCCGCCTGCCCCAGCTCCAGGAGTTCTCCCGGCAGCATGGGATCAAGATCGTTTCGATCGTCGATCTGATCACCTTCCGCATGGCCACTGAGCGCTTCGTCAAGCCCATCGCCTCCTCCCCCTTCGAGTGCGATTACGGCAACTTCGAATTGCGCCTTTACGAGAACGAATTGGACGGCCGGCACCACTTGGCCTTCATCAAGGGCGAAATTGGAGGCAACCTCCCCATCCTGGTCCGCATGCACGCCGAATCGGTGCTCAGCGACGTCTTTCTCAGCTCGCAGAGCAGCACTGGACGCGATTTGCGCGTCGCGATGCAATCCATTGAAAAGGAGGGGGCGGGAGTGCTGGTCTACCTGGGCATGCGCGACCGCGAACGCAGCCTGATCGCCGAAGTGGAAGGGCACAAGGCAGGGGAAGGCTCCAAGGCCACTTTTCGCGAATTCGGGGTGGGCGCTCAGATCCTGGCCGACTTGGGGCTGACCGAAATCCGCCTGCTCAGCAATCATCCCAAGAGAATCGTGGCTTTGAAGGGCTTTCGGCTCAACATCGTGGAGCACGTGCCGATCCCCGAGCCTGCCTGAGGTTTTCTTTGCGTCTTGGCGCGAAATCCTTTTCTGCCACTCCCTTGCGCAGGGCTGGGACGGAGTGACAGCTTCCAGCCCTCCCGCTACAATGTGCCTTGCCGATGAAGCTGGTCATTCAGATCCCCTGCTACAATGAGGCCTCTACGCTGGCGGCGACAGTGGCCGACCTGCCCTTGAAGATCGCGGGAATCGACTGGATCGAGTACTTGGTCATCAATGACGGCAGTCATGACGCAACCGTCGAGGAAGCCCGTCGCCTGGGGGTGCATCAGATCGTCAGCCATGCCCGCAACCGGGGATTGGCACGGGCTTTCGAAACCGGTCTGCGGACCAGCGTTCGCCTGGGCGCCGACATCGTCGTCAACACCGATGCCGACAATCAGTACTGCGGCGCCGACATCCCCAAGCTCATCGATCCGATCCTCAAAGGGGAGGCGGACTTGGTAGTGGGCGAAAGGCCCATCCGCGATATTCCGCACTTTTCGCTGCTCAAGAAGTGGCTGCAGCGCATGGGGAGCTGGGCGGTGCGGCTATTGTCGGCCACGACCGTGCCCGACGCCACCAGCGGGTTCCGCGCCTACAGCCGCGAGGCCGCCCTGCGGCTCAACGTCTTCTCCCACTACACCTACACGCTGGAAACCTTGATTCAGGCAGGCAATTCCAACATCCAGGTGGTCTCGGTCCCCGTCCGCGTCAATGCGCCTTTGCGCGAATCGCGCCTGATCAAGAACATCCCCAGCTACATCAAGAAATCCGTCTCGACGATGTTCCGAATCTTTATGCTTTACCGCCCACTGCGCCTCTTCGCCAGTGTGGGAGGCCTTGTCTTCGGGGCCGGATTCATCCTGGGCGCCCGGTTTGTCTACTACTTCCTGATCGGCGAGGGCGATGGGCACGTCCAATCGCTGATCCTGGCCGCCACTTTGCTTCTGATGGGTTTCCAGTTGGGGATCCTGGGACTGGTGGCTGATCTGACCGCCTCCAACCGGAGGATCCTGGAAGACCTTCAATACGAGCAGCGGCGCCGACGAGCCGAGTCGAGCCGGAAAGTTCACGCAGAGGCGCAAAGACGCTAAGAGTGTCACCAAGAACTTTGCGTCCTTAGCGTCTTGGCGCGAAACTGCCTGGTCTGGGAATTGCCGGCAATTGGGATGCTGCCCTGGACAGACAACTGGCAAGAGGATTGTCCCCCTTATCCGCGATGCCACAGCCATTGCAGGAGCCACTACGGCATGAGATCCTTTGAGCATGTCTGAGCCTGAATCAATCCGCGCTCATCTCCGGCATGCGGGTGCCCCGCAGAAGCGGTCTCGTTCGGCGACTCTGCGCCAAGCGGCGGTTGTGACCCTGCTGGTGCTCATCTTGCTGTCTTTGCTGGCCTGGTGGCTGACGAGGGACGTCTTGCCGGAGCAGATCCGAATCGCTACAGCCGAGTCGGGAGGGCTTTATTACCGTTTCGGCAAGCTGCTGGCAGAGGAGTTGGAGAGGCGTTGCCAGTGCGGCGTTGAGGTCTTGGAAACTCGGGGTTCGGTCGAGAACCTGGAAATGCTCCGGCAAGGCCGGGCAGAGCTTGCCGTGGTTCAGGCCGGATCCGGCTCCTTGGAAGGGCACGAGGTGCTGGCGCCCCTTTACCGAGACGTGGTCCACGTGATCGTGCGGCGGGGACTGGGCATGGAAAGCGTCCATGACTTGCGGGGACGCCGCCTGGCCTTGGGGCCGACCGGCTCCGGAACACGCTACAATGCCCAAGCCGTCTTGAGGCACTACCGCATCGACTACGAGGCTCTGCAAGAAAAGGACCGCTACTTTGGCGAGTTGAAGGAAGATCAGGCCTTGGAGGCGGCCATCATCACCACGGGACTTCTCAATCCCGACTTGCAGCAACTGCTGGCTGGGGGTCAATTCGACCTGTTGCCCATCCTGGTTGCCAAGTCGCTTTCCCTCCGCCATCACCATTTTTCGGCCTTCGAGATTCCACGGGGCTTCTTCGGCGAGGATGCGGCCTCGCCGGTGCCGCCTGAGGACACATTGACAGTGGCCTCCACCAGCCTGCTGATGGCTGGCCGGGGCACCTCGGGGCGTCTGGTGCAGGAGACCTTGTCGGCCCTTTACGGCAGCCGCCGGATCAGGCGTCAGATCCCGACCCTGCTGACTCAGAGCGAAGCCGCCCTGTGGAGTGATCTGCCCCTGCACCCTTCCGCCGCCGAGTATCACAGGCCTTATGGCGGACTGGGCATCCTGGCCAACTTTATGGAGACCCTGGCGGCCCTCAAGGAATTGCTCTTCGCCCTGGGCGCCGCCCTTTACCTGGGATGGGGGCAGTACCAACGCGTCCAAGAGCGCGAGCGGCAGGCCGCCATGCAAAGGGACAAGGACCACCTGGACGATTTTTTGGAAGAGACCATTCGCATCGAAAAAGCCCAAATGGAATCCGACGATCCGGCCCGACTGCGCCGCTACCTGGACCAAGTCACCGAAATCAAGCTGCGCGCCCTGGAGGAATTGACTCACGAAGACCTGCGGGGCGATGTGAACTTCTCCATATTCCTGCAGCAATGCACGGACGTGGTCCACAAGATCCAGGCCAAGCTGGAGGTGCTGCTGCGCAATCGAGCTCAGGAGTCATCAGGAAAGGAACGGATTTCGCGCCAAGCCGCAAAGAACGCAAAGTCGCAAGCTCACTGAGCCGCTTCGCTCGAATGCGTGAGATCTGCTCTGGGCGCTCTTCTCGCTTATTCTGAGACTAGTGGGGTGTCTCAGAAGTTCCTCACCACATTCGGCGGCCCTAATCGCCGCTGGCTGCGTTGCGCCTCCTCGAAAGATTCACGATATTGCTGCGTCG
>JANQFM010000162.1 GCA_028277865.1 Acidobacteriota bacterium | reverse complement strand
AATCCTGCTGGCCGTCCAGATTGCCTTGTGCCTGGTGCTTCTGGTCGGCTCGGGCCTTTTCCTGCGCACCCTTTACAACGGGCTTTCCTTCGACCTGGGCTTCCCGACGCAAAACCTGGCACTCGCCCGCTTCAACCTCAGCCTGCTGCGCTACTCCCCGGAGCAGGCCTCGGCGTTTGTCGATGAGTTGCGCCAACGCTTTGAAGGCCGGGCGGGAGTCCTTTCGACGGCTGTGACCACACGTGTGCCGTTGCAAGACGGCGGCGCCAGAGGAACCTTTGCACGTGTTCAGGGCTACCAGCCTGCCCCCGACGAAGAGATGCGGGTCGATTTCCTGCACGTTTCACCGGACTACTTCCGCACCCTGGGCCTCGATCTGGTGAGAGGGCGCGAGTTCACCGAGCAGGACCGTCCCGGCTCGCCCCGAGTCGTGGTCATCAACCAAGAAATGGCCCGCCTGTATTGGAAGGACGGCAAGGCTTTGGGGGGACGGATCTTCTTCGGCGACAACGAGTTCGAAGTGGTGGGAGTGGCCCGCAACACCCACTGGAGAACCCTGCTTGCCAACCAGACCTCGTTTGCCTACCTGCCCCTGGCACAGTCTCCGGAGACGGCCGCTTCGCGCTTCCTCACCCTGGCGCTGCGGACCGACGGGCCCTCCGATTCCGTTCTCCCAGTCTTGCTGCGGGATTTCCAGCAGCTCGATTCCAACTTGGCCCTGAGCAGCCTGCAGAGCATGCAGTCGCAGCTGGAGAGGGTTTTGATGCCCCAACGAATGGGTGCCTGGCTGCTCACCGGATTCGGCCTGCTGGCACTGATTTTGGCAGCCGTAGGCGTTTACGGAGTGGTCAGCTACAGCGTCAACCGCAGACGCCGCGAGATCGGCATTCACATGGCTTTGGGCGCCGGACGGGCAGCCGTCCTTCGCAATGTCCTGGTCAAGACCTTCCCCCCGCTTGCAATCGGCCTGTTGGCAGGATTGGGCTCGGCCCTGCTGTTGTCGCGCAGCATCGAGTCGTTCCTTTTCGGAGTGCCTGCCCAGGATCCGATCACCCTCACCTTCATCGGCCTGGGCCTGGCTGGAATCGCTTTCCTGGCAACTCTCATCCCGGCGCGGAGGGCCATGCTGGTCGACCCGGTGGAGGTACTGCGCACGGAGTAAATCCGGGGTTTCGCGCAAAAACGCAAAGCACGCCAAGATGAGATTAGATAAGATTCGGCTTCGCATCTTTGCACCTTTGGGCGAAACTCTGGGTCCGCGACTAGTGCAGCAATTCGTAAGTTTTGAGCCACGGCTGCGAGCTCCTCGGCGTCTGTGGCGAGGCGTCGCGAACGAGTCATATCCGGTCATATGGCGAGAG
>JANQFM010000033.1 GCA_028277865.1 Acidobacteriota bacterium | reverse complement strand
CCGTGCAAATCGGCGGCCCAGGGGCGCAGATTGATGGTGACGTTCTGTTTGGTGCAGCTCTTGACGCACTCGGTGCAGACCGTGCAGTAGGTGTTGCTGCTCATGCCTGCCAGGCATTGACCCAGGGGGCAGGGGTAGCCGTTGCCGTTGCCCTTCAGGCAGTCCTTGCTGCGGCAGCTGCGGCAGACGCTGCGGTCGCGGGCCCGCACTTCGACGGGCGCCATCATGCTGTAAAGGCCGCAGATGCGTCCGATCAGGCAGCCGTAGCGGCAAAAGGAGCGCTTTTCGAAGATCAGGGCCGGCAGGACGGCCAGCAGGATCATGGTCAGGCCCAGGATGGCGGTGGCGCGGGGGCTGCGGGTGACCCCGAAGCCCAGCTCCAGCCAGGTCAGCCCGATGAAAAGCAGCGTGGCGGGGTAGACGTTGCGCAGCCAGCGGGGCCAGCGCAGATCCAGCGCCAGCGGCTCCTCCTGCTTGCGCCTCCAAAAAGTGAGGCGGCGCGTCCAGGAGGCCAGCGCTTCCCAGGGGCAGACCAGGCACCACATGCGTCCCAGCAGCACGATGTCCAGGATGAGCAGCGTCCACCAGATGGTCCAGGTGGCCACGGTGGCGAAGTTGCGCTCGGCCACCGGCGTGCCGAAAAACCCTGCCCAAAGGATCAAGAAAAGGGTCAGGACCAGGGGAACCTGCAGGGCGAACTGAAAAGGACGCCTGGAAACCAGCCAGTGCAAAGGACGGAAGGAGAGCAGGTCCAGACGCCATCCTCGACCTTGAGGTGCGCCAAACCAGGCCGGACCCCGCCACAAGCTCCAAGCGGCCATCAGCAGGGCGGCACCCAGAGCGCTGTAAAACACCATGGGCGGCAGCCCCTGCATGGCGGCGCAGTGATCCATCCCTTGCATCGGCATGGCCTGGGGGACGCTCATGACCTCCTCCTGCGGCTGCGGCGCTGCTTTTTCTTGACGGCGGCCACCGAAACGATGGCGATGCCCAAGATGCCGGCGGCGGCGAAGATGAGGGGACGGTCGTCGGTCTTGCCGATCACGACGGGAAAGGGAATCACCTCCACATCTTCGCCGTTGGGGAAGTGAACCCGCACCTCGTAGGCTTCGGGCGCTTGGAAGGTGAGGAAAAACTTGTAGTCGTTCCTTTCGGGCCCCGTGCCGGTGCGAATGGTGAAGGGTTCGGCCACCGGTTGGGCACCCTTCAGGAAGTGCAGCTGCACCACTTCAACTTTGAGCGGCTGCCGAAAGACCTCTCCGCTGTGACGGTCACGGATGTAGAGCTTGAACCGCACGGCCTCTCCCGGCCTGGGAATGCCGGGGAAGTAGGTGAAGTCCAAGTCGGTGCTGCCCACCTGGGCGATGACCTCCAGGTAGGGGATCTGAGGGTATTCGTCGCTGTACTTGTAGTGGGGGATTCCCAGGATATGGTGGGCATAGAGGGCGGAAGTGAGAGCAACGAGGGGCGCTAAGACGATCAACAGTCGCTTCAGAGAGGAGATTGAACCGCAGAGGGCGCGGAGCGGAACGCAGAGAGCGCAGAGAGTTTGCGGGACTCTGTTGGATTTGATTCTCATGACAAAACCCTCCTTCACTCAGCCCGCACTTGGCCTTGATCGGGCTCGAAGGGCGGACGCACGGCGATGGCCTTGTAGCGGATGGGGCACACCTCCACGCATAAGCCGCAGCCGACGCAGTGCTCGGTGTGGACGGTGGGGCGTCCCTGGTGGTCGACGGTGATGGCCTCTCCCCGGTACGGGCAGGCGGTCAGGCAGGCGCCGCACCAGCTTGTGCGCGTCCAGGGCAGGCAGATCTTGCGGTCGATCAAGGCAACGCCCATGCGGACCTGGCTTTGGATGCTCTCCCGATCTTCGGCGATGGGCCGCAACGCTCCGGTGGGGCAAGCGGGGCCGCACTTCATGCAAACGATGCAGGCCTTTTTCCAGGGCAGCACGTAGGGCGTGTCATCTCCGATCCAGACTGGTGCAGCGCTTTCCTGGCGCTGCATTGCGCCGGGCGCCCTCAGCAGCGGAGGCTGGGCGCCTTCAATGCGGTTGGGAAAGGCGATGCAGTCGACCGGGCAGACCTCGGCGCACAGGAAGCACCGGATGCAGGCGGCCCGGAATTGGTCTTCGGGCAGTGCGCCGGGCGGACGCAGGGGGAATTGGGCCGGAGGCGCCGCTTCAGCCGGGATGAGCCCCGAACGCAGCAGGCGTCCCCCGGCCAGGGTCAAGAGTCCAACGGCGGCAGCCTTGACCAGGCTCCAAAGTCCTTGAATGAAGAGACGCCGTTGCATGACCGTTCCTCGTCAGGCCGATTTGAGGTTTTCTGACACCACGTCCAGGCCGTCGCGGGGCGGAAGGCTGAGGCGGTAGCTCAGCGAAGCGTGAGGGCAGGCCCTCATGCACAGGCCGCAGTTGTTGCATTCGGGACCGAACTTGCCCTGCATGGGCGACAGGCCGAATTCGCAGGCCATGTCGCACAGGCGGC
>JANQFM010001120.1 GCA_028277865.1 Acidobacteriota bacterium | reverse complement strand
CGCAAGATGAGGCTGTCGATAAAGTCCAATCCTCGTCCCGATGCACCGGTCGGCAATAACCAGTGGCGCTGATCTTTGTCTTCTCTGCGTCCTCTGCGTCTCTGCGCCTCCGCGTGAATCTGCTCTTTCCGCCCTTTTACGACAACCTCAAGATGCGGGCGCTCCATATTTGACTCAAATGTGAAGAGTATCAAAACCCGAGCGAGGCAACGCTACAGACCGACCGCAAAAGGACTTCGGGTTCCAGGTTCCGGGTTCCGGGTTTTCGGGATTCGGACTCTGGATCCGGAACCTGGAACCTGGAGCCCGGAACCCGGAACCCCCGACACCTCTGTGTCTCTGTGGCTTCCCTTCTGATTCACCCAGCCTGGGTGATACAATTTTCGATGGGTTCAGACCCGTGATTGCCTTTCGGCAGCTCGGGAGGTGGGACATGCGTGAGTTGACGGATGGCTCCACTGCGATTGTCCGCGCAGCCCTTCAGGCAGGCTGTGATTTCTTCGCCGGCTACCCCATCACTCCGGCTTCGCCAATCCTGATGATGATGTTGCGCGAGATGCCCAGCCGGGGCGGAGTCGCAATCCAGGCAGAAGACGAGATCGCCAGCCTGGGAATGTGCATCGGCGCTGCCATGACGGGTCGCCGTGCCATGACGGCCAGCAGCGGGCCGGGCCTCAGCCTCTTCAGCGAGCAGATCGGGTTGGCCGTCATGGGCGAAGTGCCTGTAGTCATCGTCGACGTCCAACGGATGGGCCCGGCCACCGGCGGCGCCACGACCGTGGGGCAGGGGGATGTCCAGTTCTTGCGCTGGGGCACCTCGGGCGGCTATCCGGTGATCGTGCTGGCGCCCTCCTCGGTCCTGGAGTGCCACAGCCTGACCTTGAGGGCCTTCGCCCTTGCCGAACGCTTCCGTTGCCCCGTTTTCTTGCTCACCGACAAAGAACTCAATCTCACCGCAGCAACAGTGGAAGCGGATGCCTTTGAAAAGCCGCCGCCGCCAAAACGGCGAGTCGCTTGCACACCGGACTCCGTATATAGCTTCCAACCTGCGGACGGGGTTCCGCCGATGACCCACTTCGGCGAGCATCCTGCTGTGCGCTTCACCGGCTCGACCCACGATGAACGGGCTTTCATCTGCAAAGACCCAACAACGGTGGAGCGGCTGAATACGCACCTGGCGGCCAAGATCGAAGGGCACCGGGACGAAATCGAAATGGCCGCCAGCGACCTTCAACCCGGCGCACGGACCCTGCTCGTCAGCTACGGAATCACGGCGGGCGCCATGCGCGAGGCGGTCCGGATGGTCCGCGAGGCGGGAAGGCAGGTCTCCTCGCTCACCCCTCTCAGCCTCTGGCCGGTTCCCCAAAAGGCCATCCGCAAAGCCCTGGCAGGCATCCAGCGAGTGGTGGTGGCAGAGCTCAATCACGGCCAGTACCGGCGCGAGGTGGAGAGGGTCGTGGCCGGCACAGCCGAGGTTCTGGGAATGAACCGGGTGGACGGCCAAATGGTCTCGCCCAACCAATTCGTGGAGGCGGCGCAATGAGTCTCCCGGCTTCAGCAGCGGTGCCCCGCACGACCTATCGCAACAGTTCGCCGTATCCTTTTTGTCCCGGCTGCGGGCATGGACCCATCCTCGATCAGCTCAACCGCGCTCTGATATCCCTGCAAATCGATCCGCGCAAAATCGTCATCGTGAGCGACATCGGATGTTGCGGGCTCTCGGATCAGTTCTTCGAGTGCGGCGCATTTCATGGGCTGCACGGCAGGAGCATCACCTACGCCACAGGCATCAAGCTGGCCCGCCCCGACCTCAAAGTGATCGTCATCATGGGCGACGGCGGGGTGGGAATCGGGGGAGCGCACCTGATCAACGCGGCCCGGCGCAACATCGGCCTGACGGTGCTGGTGATGAACAACTTCAATTTCGGCATGACCGGAGGCCAGCACTCGGTGACCACCCCCGAAAAAGCCATCACCTCCACCACTCCAAAGGGCAACCTGGAACGTCCTCTGGACATTTGCGCCACTGCGGCGGTGGCCGGCGCCGGTTTTGTATATCGAGGCACCAGTTTCGACAAAGACCTTTCAGAGCGCATCGCAGAAGCCATCCGCAGCGAATGTTTCTCCCTGCTGGACGTGTGGGAGCTTTGCACCGCCTACTTCGTGCCCAAGAACAAGGCTTCGCGAACGACGCTCAAGTCACTCATGACCCAGCTCGATCTGCCGACTGGACTGATCCAGCGCCGCCTCTTGCCCGAGTTTGCCTCCGCCCTGCGCAGCATTGCCGCAGGCAAGGCTGAGCCCCATCCAAGCGTCCAGCCTGTCTCACCCCTTTTCGCCAGCACATTGGATCGGCGCTTTCAGTTCGTGGTTGCCGGTTCGGCGGGAGCCAAAGTCCGCTCTGCGGCTCGCCTGGCCGCCCAGGCAGCGATTCTTTCCGGCTTGTGGGCCGCTCAGCGGGACGACTACCCCATTACCGTCAAGTCCGGCGCCAGCGTTTCCGAGCTGATTTTCAGTCCTCGACAGATCGACTACACGGGTATCCATGGTCCGGATGCCCTGCTTCTCCTTAGCCAGGACGGCCTCGCCAAAGCCGGACGGCATTTGGAGGCCATGAGTCCCGACGGCCGAGTGTTCGCCCTGCCCGCTCTTTCGCAAGCCAGGACCACAGCCCAGGTCCGGGTTGTCGATCCCGCCCGGGCCGATCGGAGAATCCGGCCCAGCCAGGTGAGCTTGTTTGCCCTGGCCGCCGCCTTGCAGCAGCTCGAACTTTTCCCTCTTGAGGCGCTGCGGGAGGCCACCCGCCTCGGGCCAGCGGCCTATGTCGACGAAAACCTCACAGCGATCGAAGCCGCCCTGAGCGGAGCCACAAAGTCACAGAGGGCACAGAGAGGGATTCTGAGAGGATGAACGGGATCTGCGGGGTCTTGACAGGCCGCTTCAGCGGCATATCCCGAAGGGCGTCAGCCCCAGTGCTGCTAACGTCCGTCAAGCGCCACCGCCGGGCCTGCCGATTGCTTGCAGCATTGACTTGTACAAGGACACGATCCTTGTCAGAGTAGGGACATGCGCGTGGTGGATCAAGCTCTGGGCTGGTTCCTCATCGTGCTCGGATGCATCCACAACTTTGTGGCCGCCCCCATGTCATACGCAGAGCTGTCGCCGCAGGCTCTGTGGTTTGCCTCTGCGGGGCTGGCGCTTTGGTATGCGGGCTTTCTCAACCTGCTGCGGGTGCGGTCGCATCGGCCCGGCGGACTCTTGGTTGCCTTTTGCCTACTGACGAATCTGTCGCTGTTGGCTTTTGTTGTCGCTTTTGCGCTGATCCGGGGCACATGGGCCGCAGCGGAGTCGCTGGCGCTCATAGGTGCTGTTCTTGTGCTCACCGTTCGATCAGCCCTTGCTGCGTTTGTTCACAGACGCTGATCGTGACGGCCAACAACAGGAACTTTCCAGTGGATCACTGCCGTAGCCTGGTATCCAGTAAGGGCTTCAACTGATCTGGACGAGAGCGGGCTAGGAAGATTTGCCTAAAGCGAGGAGCATATGTCATATGGCAGTCCCATGGGATGCAAAAACCGTCAGGGAGTTGTCAACGGTGTCAAACAGCTGCCGCCTGTTGTGGCACCCAAGCCCAAGAGAAAGGCAACCAGGGCTCTTGAATTCCTCTGCTAACTCAAGGCTGGAGAAGGCTTTAGGTTGGCCCAAGCCCGTCCCCCCGACTTGGGCACGCTGCTTGCTTGGAAAAGCCGGCGCGTCCTCCTTAGCGAACAGGCAACGGACGCAGTTTGGCAACTTTCTACACCACACCTTCCTCATCGGGGGACGGCCAATGCCCTGCGGCCGTCCCTCCCTCTCCTTTCATTTCAAGGTGCCAACAGCGCCGGCAAGATAGAATCTCCCCTCGATGAGCTGTGGTAAACGTAAGCTCCAGCTTGAACTGCTGGCGGGAGGGCTGGCCGTTTGCCGGTTGGAGAGTCAGTCGCCCCTTCCCGAATGGGCTTCCGGCGAGTTTGTGTCCATCACTCGGACGCCCGATGAGCTCTCCGTGGTTTGCCCGCAGGAAGCCGTACCGAAGAACATCCGCTGCAGGCGTGGTTGGAGGTGCCTGAAGGTTGTCGGGCCGCTCGACTTCGACTTGACCGGAATCCTCTCATCCCTGGCTTTTCCGTTGGCCCAGGCAGCCATCCCCATTTTCGCCCTTTCCAGCTACGAGACCGATTATCTGCTTGTCGAAGAGCGTTATCTGGAAAAAGCACTGCGCCGACTCCGTCGAGCGGGACATGTCATCCTGACTCCCGACTCCCGACTCTGACTCATTCCGGCCAGCGGCGTTTGCTTTTTTCGATCGAACGCCGGTAGGCTTCGCGGCGCTGCCAGGCCGACTGAAAGAGATAGGAGGGAAGCTGTGTGTTGGCGTTGATGAAGCCGCGCAGGACTTGTCGCAACGTCAGGCCCAAGGCACCGCTCAGATCGGCGTCCCTCAGGTCGGCACCGCCCAGGTCACTGCCCCGTAGGTCGGCGCCCCCAAATACAGCGCCCTTTAAATTGGCCCAGCGCATGTCGGCCCGGATCAGCTTGGCACGGGCAAAGTTGGCGCTGCGCAAGTCGCTTCCCCTCAAAGTGGCATAGACCAGCATTGCGCCGTGCAGGTTGACGGCCCGCATTGAGGAATCGCGCAGGTTGGTGGCGGTCAGGTCAGCCTGGCTGAGGTCAGTGCCGTTCAGGATCCCTCTATAAAGATTGGCTGTCACCAAGTCTGGACGGACATCCAGATGACTGGCCCTCCACTGGTTCCAGGCTTCGTGGCCCCGCTTGAGCATCTGAATGTGTTTGGGGTCGGCCATCTGCCACTTATTCTATCCGATCTCCCCCCATTCTGAAGGGGAAGAGGCCGGATTGCCAATCCCTCCCTTCTTGGGACACAATAAATGCAAAAGGAGATGGTGATGGCCTCCTGGCTGAGTTCCCTGGAAACCGTCCTGCGCCTTCACAGTGTGATGTCCTGGGTTACGATCCTGGCCGCCTTGGTTGCCGTAGCCTCCGGGATATTTGCCTATATTCTGAGCACCCAGGCCTCTGCCCTGCGCCAAAGGGCCGCCGAGGAGAAGCTTCAACCGGCCCTTCAGGCTGCGCAGGAGAGCCAGGCCGAATTGGAAAACCAAGTGCATTCCGCCGAGCAACACCGCCAGGAACTGGCACAAGAAGTCGAGGAGTTGCATGCGGCCCTGAAAGAGTCCCGCCTGAAGGCCGATCAGGCTGCACAAGAGGCTGGAGCAGCCCTCCAGCAGCTGGATGCTGAGCGAAGGCGGGCCGACGCGGCGCTGGATGAGGCTACCCAGTCAAGGGCAGAGCTGGCGCAAGCCAACTCCGAGTTGAAGGACTTAAAGTCGGCCCGCCAAGCCGAAGTGGACCAATACGGCGCCCTGAGCCCGCGCCAACGGGAAAAGCTCCTCAAGGCTCTGAGCGGCAAGCCCACCGGCTCAGTCGCCCTGGTGGCTGTGGCCGGAGAGACTGACTCCATAAGTCTGGCCCAAGGCCTGCAAGAGACTCTTACCCAAGCCGGCTGGAGGGCCACACTTCGCGAGGGCCAGTTTGCCAGCAAGCCCGAAGGCCTTTATTTCGTGGTCCACAGCCAGGAAAGCATGCCTCAGTTCACCCTGCAGCTGGCCGTCGGCCTGGCAGTCGTCGACCTGATGCCCATGCCCGCCAAAATCCGGGTCAATGCGGCAAAGCCCCCCGGCTCGCTGGGCATTGTTGTCGGTACCGTCAAGCCCTGACAGGAAGGTCCAAGGTCCAAGGTCCAAGGTCCAAGGTCCAAGGTCCAAGGTCCAAGGTCTGCAGAATGCACCATCTTAGCTGACAACTGACAACTGACAACTGACAATTGACCTTGGACTCCCCTCATCCGGTAGACTGGAGCAGAAGGAGAAGCCGTCTTGATCGTTTCGTGCTTGCTGCTCAGTGCGTTATTGAGCGCCGCGCCCTGGCAGGAGGCCGTTGTACTGGGAGAGCCCGTCGAAAAGGTCGAATGCCAGGCCGCACCCGGCCAAAGCTACGCCCTTTACTTGCCCTCCGGCTACACCCCTG
>JANQFM010001092.1 GCA_028277865.1 Acidobacteriota bacterium | reverse complement strand
CCCAGGGTTACAAGCAGATCGCCGGGATTGGTCCTGCGGCGCAGCATTGCTGCAAGATCGGTCCCGTCAGGCACGTAGGTGACCTGGCGGTGGCGGCTGATGGCCTGGCAAAGGCGCCGCGAATTGACACCTTCGATCGGCTCTTCTCCTGCGGCATAAATGTCCATCAAAAACAATTCGTCGGCATCCTCGAAGCAACGCTCCGTCTCGTCGGCCACCAAGCGGGTCCGCGTATAGCGATGCGGCTGGTAGACCACAACCAGCCTTCTGCCCATGCTGCGGCATGCTGCCAAAGTGGCTCGGATCTCCGTCGGATGATGGCCGAAATCATCCAGCACCCAGACGCCCGACCTTTCTCCCTTCCACTGCATGCGGCGTTCGACCCCGCCAAACGCCTCCAAACCCCTTTGCACATCCCGGAGAGGGATTTCCAATTCCAGGCTCAGGGCTACGGCTGCCAGCGAGTTGAGCAGGTTGTGCCGACCGGGGACACTCAATTCGATTCGCCCCAGGGGCCGACCGCGCCTCAAACATTCATAACTCAGCCGAAAACCGCTCCCTCCAAGTTTGCGGGCAGAAAAATCCACCTCTCCCTTCAAGCCATAGGTTAGCAGTCGAGTGTGAACATTTTTTAGCAAGGGCAACAACCCGGAATCATCCTGACAAGCCACAACAACGCCATAAAAAGGGATCCGATTCATATGCTCTAGAAAGGCATTTTGAAGATCACGGAAGTCCTGATAGTGATCGAGATGATCGTTATCGATATTGGTGACGATAGTGTGCGTCGGCCAAAATCGCAGGAAGCTGCGGTCGCTTTCATCGGCTTCGGCCAGCACCAAGTCTGCGCCACCCAGACGGGAATTCTTGCCATTGAGGCCGGGCAGCCGTGCACCCAGGACGACAGTGGGGTCTGCGCCGGACTCGATCAAGACGGTGGAAAGCATGGCCGAGGTGGTGGACTTCCCGTGAGTCCCGCTAACGGTGATGCCGGTCTTTCCCCGCATCAAGGCAGCCAGGACTTCGGAACGGTGGATGACCGCCAGCCCCTGCTGTCGGGCGGCCATGATCTCGGGGTTATGGTCGGGAATGGCGCTGGAGACGACAACGACCTGGGCACTTGCGAGATTTTCGGCCCTGTGCCCGATCGAAGTGCGAACTCCCGAACGGCGCAGGTTCTCGATGTTTGCAGAATCCGCCATGTCGGAGCCGGAGACTTGGAATCCTGCGCCGTTGAGGATGGCGGCGATGGCGCTCATCCCCATCCCTCCGATTCCTACGAAGTGAAAGCGATGGTATTTGCCGAATGAGAAGCTTGTCATCTATCAGTCCAAAGTCCAAAGTCCAAGGTCCAAAGTCCAAAGTCATCCAGAAAGTTGTCAGTTGTCAGTTGTCAGGCAGAGGGGATGCCAGGCCTCCCTCTGCTTCTGAACTAGCAACTGGCAACTGACAACTGACAACTAATTCCCACCCGTTACCTCCTCGATCGAGCGATGGAGCCGATCAGGTCCAGGATGCGATCGATGCTGTCGGGATGAGACAGGCTGCGGGCGGCTTCGGACATGGCTTGCAGGCGGTTGCGGTCGCCTTCCAATTGCCGGATTGCCCCAGCCAGTTTTTGGGGCGTCAAGGCCGACTGCTCCAGCAGCCTGCCGGCGCCCTGTTGAGCCAGCGCCAGAGCATTTTTGCGCTGATGGTCGTCGGCGGCCTGGGGGAAGGGCACCAGCAAGGAAGGCCGCCCGGCGGCGGCAATTTCGGCGACTGTGGAGGCGCCGGCCCGTGACAGGACAAGGTCCGCATTCTGAAAGGCCTGGGGCATGTCGTCGATGTAGGGCGTCACGCGGGCCGGGAAGGAGCGGGCGCGATAGGCTTCCCGGACGCGTTCGAAGCCGGCCGGCCCGGTTTGGTGGCAGATCTGCACCTGCTTGGGAGAAAGGTGCCCAATTGCCTCGCACATGAACTCGTTGAGGGGCCGGCTGCCCTGGCTGCCGCCGAAGACCAGCAGATGCAAAGGCCCCTGGCGGTGAATGGGCGTCCGGATACGATAAAACTCGTCGCGTACCGGAATTCCGGTCAAGCGGCCCTTGTCGCCGAAATGCTGCCTGGTTTCCTCGAAAGCGACGGCTATTCGATCTGCCCAGCGTCCCAGGATCCTGTTGGTGAGGCCCGGCTCGGCATTGGGCTCGATCAGCAGGGAAGGGGTTCTCATCCAGCGGGCCGCCACAGCCACCGGCCCTGATGAGTATCCTCCCAAGCCCACCATCAGGTGAGGGCGGAATTGGGCCAGGATACGGCGCGATTCCAATACGCCAACGGGGATTTCACTCAAAGAGCGTACAGCTTTGCGCAACCCCACCCGGTTCAGCCCCCCGGCCCGAATCGTCGTCCACTTGAATCCCAGCGGTGAAAGGATGCGCTCCTCCAGGCCGCGAGGCGTTCCAACAAACAAGAACCGGTGACGAGGGTCGATCCGCTTGAGACGACGAGCCAAGGCCACCGCCATGTAAATGTGCCCCCCCGTCCCGCCTCCGGCAAAGAGGATTCGCAAGGGCGATATCCCCGCCAGAGGCTGTTCTTCAAGATCCACCTTGCGAGCCAAATTCCCCTCCATCATCTCTTCTCTCTCTTCCCTCTTCTCCGCGCCTCTGCGCCTCTGCGTGAACCCCCTAGTTCCCCTCTTCCGCCTCCCCCATGCGCGTATGCTTGGAAATATTGAGCAGGATCCCGCAAGCCGTCAGCATGACCATCATCGAGGAGCCCCCCACCGAGATGAAAGGCAGCGGAATCCCCTTGGTGGGCAAAAGCTGAACCACTACGCTCATGTTGATCAGAGCCTGCAGCACCACCATGGCCACGATACCGATGCCCAGGTAGGTGCCGAAGCGGCTGTCGGCCTTGAGGGCAATGCTGGATCCGCGCCACAGAAAAAGCAGGAAGAGGCCAATCAAGAAAAGGCATCCGATCAATCCCAGTTCCTCTCCAATGACAGCGAAGATGAAATCGGTGTGAGGCTCGGGTAGGAAGTAGAGCTTTTGCTTGCTGTCGGCCAGCCCAGTTCCTGCAACCCCGCCTGAACCGAGGGCGATCAGGCTCTGGCGGATTTGGTAGCCGGCGCCGTTGGGGTCCGATCCGGGATTGAGGAAGCTCATGATGCGCTGCATCCGGTAGGGTTCTGCCAGGACCATTACCCCGAAGGCTGCCGCACCGCCCAAGACAAGGACGGGTACATGGCGATAGGGAAGCCCGGCCAGGAAGAGCATCAGCCCGAAGACCAGGGCGATGCAACCGGCCGTGCCCAGATCGCGTCCGGCCAAAACCAATGCGATCAGCAAAACCGTCACCCCCAAGCAGGGCAAGACCCCTCGGCTGAATGACCCGAGGTCGGTTTCAGGGCGGCTCAGGTAATAGGCGCTGAAAAGGATCGCCACCAGTTTGGCGAACTCCGAGGGCTGAAACTGCGCGGGTCCGATGCGAATCCATCGGGCCACATCGCCGCTGGACATCAGATGAGGCACGACCAGCAATCCAACCGCCAAAGCCAGCAAAGAATAAATTACATATCGATTGCCCAAGAGCTGATAGTCGATTTTCATGGCTGCCAGAAGTCCCAGCAATCCCGCCAGTGTAGCGATCATCTGGCGGAAAAAGATGCTGCTCGGCGAGCCGTAAAGGTCTTGGGAGACGGCGGCCGAAGCGCTGAAGACCATCACCAGCCCAAATCCCACCAGCGACAGCACCACCAGAATCAGGGTCTGGTCATAAGGCAGCTTGCGATTCACGATTGCTCCAGGTGTCAGTAGTCAGTTGTCAGTAGTCGGTTGTCGGTTGTCAGTCAGAGAGTTTCCTCCGCATGCTTCTTTTCTTCTTCCAGCCTTCTTCTGACTTCCTGCTTGAAGACCCGGCCGCGCTGCTCGAAGCTTTCGAACTGGTCGAAGCTGGCACAGGCAGGGGAGAGCAGGACCGTGTCGCCGGGGCAAGCCTGTTCGACAGCGCTTTGGACGGCTTGATTCAAGCTGTCGGCACGTTGAATGGGGGCTGTGCCCCGCAGGGCGGATTCGATCTTGGAGGCTGCTCGGCCGATCAGAATCAATCGGCGGACCCTGCTTTGGATCAAAGGGCGAAGCGACCGGAAGTCCCCCCCCTTGTCGAGCCCTCCCATGATCAGGATCAGGGGAGTATCGAAGGCTTGCAGGGCTTTGGCGGCGGAGTCCACATTGGTGGCCTTGGAGTCGTTGTAAAAGGAGACGTCCTGCGAAGATCCGCAAAACTCGATGCGGTGCTCCACTCCTTGAAAACTCGCCAACCCTCGGCGAATAACGTCCGGCGCCAGACCCAGCAAAAAGGACGCCGCAGCAGCAGCCAGAGCGTTTTCCAGATTGTGCTCTCCCTTGAGGGGCAACTCTTGGACGGATATCAGGGAGTGTTCTTTGCTGCCGTCGCGGCAAACGATCCAGCCCTGGCGGACAAAAGCGCCTGCTTCCAGTTGCTGAGTTCGGCTGAATGGAAATGTCCGAGCCGCCAGCCGATCCGGAAGCCGGCTCAGGGCCGGGTCGTCCAGGTTCAAGACTGCAAAGTCATCCTCGTTCTGGTTCAAGAAGATCCGTTGCTTGGCCTGAAAGTAGTCATCGAAGCTGTCGTAGCGGTCCAGGTGGTCGGCTGTCAGGTTGAGCAGCAGGGCGATCCGGCAGTGAAACCGTTCAATGGCCTCCAGTTGGAAGGAGGAGAGTTCCACGACATGGATGCGCCCTCGGCTCGGCGCCTGTTCAGAGACAGCCTGAATCAGAGGAAAGCCGATATTGCCCGCCACCACCGAATCCCGATCGGAGCCTCGCAGGATATGGCCGATCCAGGAGGTGGTGGTTGTCTTGCCGTTGGAGCCTGTGACTCCCACAACCGGACCTTCCAAAAAACGGAATGCCAGCTCCACCTCGGCGACAATCGGGACGCCTTGCTCATCGGCCTCCCTCAACAGCGGGATGGAGGCCGGAACCCCGGGGCTGAGTACGATGGCGTCGGCCCCCAGAAAATCCTGCCGACGATGCTCCCCCAACACCAGCTCGGCCGGCCCTGTCAGGCGTTCGATCCAGGGCAGCAGCTGCTCCCGGCATTTCAGATCCGTGATTGTCACCCGGGCACCCCGTTCCATCAGAAAACAAGCCGCCGCCAACCCGCTGCGGGCCAATCCGACGATCAGAAAGTGGCGGTTCTTAAGATGCATGCCTGTAGGCAGTAGCTGTAGGTCCAGGGCTTTGGGCTCTGCTTCTCCACTGCAGCCTACAGCCCTCCTCCTATCTCAACTTCAATGTCGACAAACTGAATAAAGCCACCACTACTCCCATGATCCAGAAGCGGATCACGACTTTGGGCTCTTTCCATCCCAGCAGCTCGAAATGATGGTGGATCGGCGCCATGCGCAGCAGGCGCTTGCCGGTCAGCTTGAAGGAGGCCACCTGAAAGATGACCGACAGGACTTCGATGACAAAAATCCCGCCGATGGAAAAGAGCAGCAGTTCCTGCTTGATCAGGACGGCCACAGTGCCGATGGCCCCGCCCAGCGACATCGAACCCACATCGCCCATGAAGATCTGGGCTGGATAGGCGTTATGCCACAGGAATCCCAGGGTCGCCCCCACCATGGCGCCGCAGAAGATGGTCAATTCGGCGGCGTAGGGGTTTTTGATCAGATCCAGGTATTCGGCAAATTGGGCATGGCCGGTGACGTAGGTCAGCACGCTCAGGGCCGAGGCGGCGATCAGGATCAGGCCCGTGGCCAGCCCGTCCAGCCCATCGCTCAGATTGACGGCGTTGCTGGTGGCGATCAGCACCAGCAAAGTAAAAATGATCATGGGCAAAAAAGTGGCCACACCGAATATGACGCCGGTCAATTCGGGAGTGAAGTCCTTGAAAAAGGGGACGCTCAGGCGGGTGCTGTAAAGGCCGTACTGGCTGAGGACGATCAGGATGGCGACGATGGCGGCTGAAATCAGCAGTTGCAGCAGGATCTTCTGCTTCGCCCTCAGGCCCAGGCTTTGCTTTCGGATGATTTTCAGGTAGTCATCCAAAAATCCCACCAGGCCGAAGAGCATCAGGGCGCCCAAGGCAATCCAAATGTAGATGTTCTTCAGGTCTCCCCACAAGAGGGTGGGCACCAGAATGCTGAAGATGATCAGCAGCCCTCCCATGGTGGGGGTGCCGGCCTTGCTCTGGTGGGCCTGAGGGCCGTCTTGGCGGATCTGCTGCCCGACCTGGAACTGACGCAGGCGGCGAATGACCCAGGGGCCCAGGAAGAGGGCGATAAACAGGGCCGTCAGTCCGGCATAGGCGGTGCGAAAGGTGATGTAGCGCACCACGTTGAGTACGGAGAATTGATCATGCAACGAATAAAGCAAGTAATAAAGCATCGTTCAATGAGTCGGTAGCCGGGGGCCTGAAGCCAGGTTCCGGGCTGCGCTTTTTGGCTCGATCAGGGCGGTTTGTTCCCTCAGAGCTTGCACGATCCTCTCCATTCCCACCCCGCGGGATCCTTTCACCAGCACAAAGTCGCCTGGAGCCAGAATGCCGGCCAAGCCTTCGGCTGCCGACTGAGAATCCTCGAAGTGGAGGGTGCGCCTTTTCGGCATTCCGCTTTGCTGTGCGCCTTGAGCCAGTTGTCGGCCCAGGTCGCCGACCGTGATCAGCAGGTCGGGAGCGCTTTTTGCCGCCTCCTGGCCGGATTCGAAGTGCATCCGGCCCGCTTCCCGGCCCAACTCCAGCATCTCTCCCAGCGCCAAGATGAGGCGTCCAGTACGGGGAAAGCCATTCAGGCTGCGCAGCACCAGTTGCAGGGCGCGCGGATTGGAGTTGTAAGAGTCGTCCCAGACCTGCAAGGTACCCAGCGATAGGAGTTTGCCACGCCCCGGTGGCAATTTCAGATCCTCGACAGCCTCGCAGACCTCTTGAAAAGGGACTCCGTACTCCAGTGCCACGGCGCAGGCCGAAGCCAGGTTGTAAAGGGCGTGCCACCCGGCAAAGCCGGTTTCCATGGGGGTCCGCCGGCCTTGGGCCTGCAATTGGAAGGTCATTTGCAGGGGAGAATGAAAGTGAGGATCGACGATGCGGACCTGGCATTCGGAGTCCAGCCCAAAACCCACCTTGCGCCCCGAAAACCGCTTTTTCATAGCCCTGACGCGAGGATCGTCGGCGTTGTAAAAGAAGCAGCCATCATCCGGCAGCGCTTCCAGCACTTCAGCCTTGGCCCGAGCGATGCCCTCGATATCCTGGAAGAACTCCAGGTGGACCGGCGCCACATTGGTGACCAGGGCTGCATTGGGGCGGCAGATCTCGCCCAAGCGGCGGATTTCGCCCGCATGGTTCATGCCCAGTTCCTGGACCGCGAACTCGTGCCCGGCCTCCAATCCGAAGAGCGACAAGGGGACACCGTATTCGTTGTTCAAGTTGCCCCGCGACTGATGCACATTGAAGCGCCGTCCCAGCAAGGCAGCGCAAAAGGCTCGGGTGGTCGTCTTGCCGGCGCTGCCGGTGACGGCCAGCAAAGGTCGGCCCCAACGCCGCCTCATCTCGCAGGCCAACTCCTGAAGGGCCCGGGTGGTGTCGGATACCTGCAGAAAAAGTGCCGGAGAGCCGCTTTCGATGTGCTGCCTCTGCGAAAGCACCACCAATGAGGCACCCTGGGCCAGCGCTTCGGAAACAAAATCGTGGCCGTCAAAACGCGGTCCCCGGATGGCAAAAAAGCACTGGCCGGGCTGGAGGGTACGGCTGTCGATCGAGATTTCCGGCAATCCGGAAAGCGGCGTCAATCGACTGTTTTCGACCGCGCACAGCTGAGCCCGCATCGCTTGGGCCGCTTCGATGACGCTGATTCGATTCATGGGATTGTTGTCAGTTGTCAGTTGTCAGTTGTCAGCAAGTTGGTACATGCCGCAGACCTTGGACTTTGGACCTTGGACTTTGGACCTTGGTCACGCAGAGGCGCAGAGACGCGGAGGGGGGAAAAGAAGAAACTCGCTTTCATTTGCTGTCCCTTTCTTCATGACTCCTGACTCCTGACTCCCGACTCCCTCCGCTGATCGCTAGGCCGATGATTTCCCGTTCGTCGAAGGGGTGCTTTATCCCCTGGATTTCCTGTGTTGTCTCGTGGCCCTTGCCTGCC
>JANQFM010001067.1 GCA_028277865.1 Acidobacteriota bacterium | reverse complement strand
GAAGAGCTCTTCAGCCGGGCGGCAGCCGAGGTCGGCCAGGCTGCGCAGGGAGCTGAGGGCGGCTTGGCGGATTTGGCCCCGCCCCTCGCGGGCCAGCCTGCACATGCGTAAGACCAGCGAATCGGGAATCTGATTGGGGCGGTGCCAGTAGGCCACTGCCAATTCGAAGAGGGCTTCGACCTGAGTCCCTTCGTCCCTGTCGTTCAGCAAGCGCGTCAGGTGCTCTTCAGCCTGATGGCTGCCTTGCTGGGCCAGCAGCCCCAAGGACCAAAGCACCAGTTGCTTGCGCTGGGACTTAAAGACCGAGTCCTTCGATTCATAGATGCCGACCAATGCTTTTACAGCTTCTTCGTGGCCGATTTCCCCTAAAGCCAAGATGAGGGCCACCCGCAGGGCTTCGCTGCCCTGGCCTCTCCGATTCTTGACCGACCGGTAGGCTTGGCATAGTGGCTGGATCGCCTCTGGAGCCCCCAAAGATCCCAGGGCGATGGCCGCCAGCTCCTTTTGGCGGGCCTTGCCTTTTTCGAGCAGCTTGAGCAACGGCGCCTTCAACTTCGGCGAACGTACAATGCTCATATGGGGAAGCAGGGCGCGAATCTCGTCAGGATGCCCCTTTTGAATCGCTGTCAGGCATTTGCGGACCAGGGTCTCCGCGTCGCCGATATCTTGCCCTCGATACATGCATCCTCGACAGGTCTCGCAAAGCGAAAAACGATAGTGCGTTTTCGCCTGAAAACATCGTCCAGATTGGGTTTCGGACGACCGAAAAGAGGCGGCGGTTATGATACCATACCGGCTGAGATGAAGAACCAGCAGGCCGTAGTCGGGACAGTCGGAATTTTAATCGGGTTCATTGCAGGCTTTTTTGTGTCTGAGTTCATCACCGATAACCGATCTGTCAATTCCGCCTCCCCTCATGAGCAGGCCCGCGGCCAGCAAGGCGAGATGCCGCCTGATCATCCTTCGACCCAGCTGATGGAGATGATGCAGCGCTTGCTGGCACAGGCACAGGCCAATCCCGAAGATCACGAGGTCCGGGTGGTGCTGGGCAATGCCTTTTATGAAATGCGCCGCTTCCCTGATGCGATCCGATGGTACGAAGAGGCAGACTCGCTGGCGCCCGGCAACGTCAACGTCATAACCGACCTGGGAACCTCATACTTTTACAGCGGCCAGCCGCAAAAGGCTCTGGACCTGTTCGCCAAGTCCCTGGCCATCGATCCGGTCCATCCCCAGACCTTGCACAATCTGGGTGTGGTTCACCAATCAATCCACCAGCACGACGAAGCTGTCCAAGCCTGGCAGAAACTGCTCGATGCGCATCCCGATTATGCTCACGCTGACGAGATTCGGGAGCAAATCGAAAAAGTTCGGGATCATGCGGAATCCGGTGAGTCCTGATCATGACTTTTCTGGCCCGATTCCTGATTATTTTCACAGCCCTGCTGCTGCTGGGGCGTTGGCTGCTCAAAAAGCTATTCGGGACGGCTTCGAGCAGCTCCGGCGAGCCCGCCCGCAAGAGCAGCCGTCCGAAAAGCATCCAAGGCCAGACTTTCAAAGACCCCCAATGCGGCATGTACGTGGCTTCGAGCCTGGCTGTCTCCCAGCGGGTGGGCGAAGAGGAATACCACTTCTGCTCGGCCAGCTGCCGCGACGAATTCCTGGCTGAATAGATCCATGCCGCCAGCCCCGAAGCCCAAAGCCTGTAAACCGCCACGCCTGAAACCCTCAAAATGACCTTCGGAATCGTCGCCAAACCGCATCGAACGGATTTTGCGCAGCACTTGCGGGAGGTATTCAGCTGGCTCGTGCAGCGAGGCTGCCGGGCGCTGGTCGACGCCGAAGTCGTCCAAACCTACGGCCTGACGGATATTCCCGCCACGCCGCGCCAGGAGTTGACGCGCCGTTCGGACGTGATCGTGGTCTTCGGCGGCGACGGCACCATGCTTTCGGTGGTGCGCAGCATCGGCGGACTGCCCACTCCCATTCTAGGCGTCAATATGGGCACCCTGGGCTTTTTGACCAGCGTCAAGCTGGAGGAACTCTATCCTGCCCTGGAGAAGATCCTCAACAAAGACTGCAAAGTGGACCGGCGCGGGCTGCTTAAGACCGAGGTGCACTGCAGCGGAAAAGAGCCTCAGGTCTTTCACGCCCTCAACGACGCGGTCATCAACAAGGGCGCACTGGCCCGCATCATCAGCCTGGAGACCTCCATTGATGGCGCATTTGTGGCCGATTTCATGGCTGATGGAATGATCATCTCCACCACCACCGGGTCAACCGCCTATTCCCTTTCTGCCGGCGGCCCCATCCTCTTTCCGGCCCTTGAGGCCTTGATCGTCACCCCGATCTGCCCCCACACCCTCACCAACCGTCCCTTTGTGGTCCCCTCCGACCGCCTCATCCAGATCGACCTCAAGGACGGGGACGATGTCATGCTGACCATGGACGGACAAATCGGGGTGGAGCTGACTCCGGGCGCCCGCATCACCTGCACCCGTTCCGAACACGACATCGACCTCATCCACCCGGTCGACAAGAGCTTTTTCGACGTGCTGCGCGAAAAGCTCCGATGGGCCGAGAGGTGAAGAGCAGGAAGATTCCACGCAACGCCGCAAAGGCGCCAAGATCGAATAGATGAGAGGGGATGAAGGTTCTGCACGGTTTCGCAAAAGCGAAGGCAAGAGGCTAAGATGGTCCCTCGAAAGACCTGCATAGCTGACCAAGGAGGAATCCCATGAGATCGAAGAAATACAGCTTCAAGCCTGTCAGCCTGATTTGGCTGGTCGCCGCGCTGCTGCTCTTGCTGACAACGGCGGCAACCGCTTCGGACGGGCTGACGCCCCATCAGGTGAACCGGCTTCAGACGGTGACCTCGGCGATCATCTCGCCGGACGGGCAGCGCATCGCCTATACGCTCAGCCTCCCACGTACAGTCGGAGAAGGCGAGGACGGCCCCGCCTGGGTCGAACTGCACGTTATCCATCGGGCCCAAGGCAGCCGACGGCCCTTCATTACAGGGAAAGTCAACGTCGGCGACATCCAGTGGACGCCCGACAGCCGGGGCATCTCATTTTTGGCCAAACGCAGCAGCGACAGCCACAAGTCGCTGTATGTGATCCCCATCGACGGCGGTGAGGCCCGTCGCGCCGTGTC
>JANQFM010000837.1 GCA_028277865.1 Acidobacteriota bacterium | reverse complement strand
GAACCGTATCGTGTCAGGATGCGGCACTTTCCCAGGCGAGAGCCCTTGGCTGCTTCGACATCGTGGACGAAGCCAGCCTGCAGGCGCCTGGAGAGGCTTCGAGCGCTACCTGGGAGAGTCCGCGGGCACAATTCGGGTACAACTCGCCGAATCTCCATCTTCCCGCCAGAAACGAACCCGCGCCTTTAAGAATTTGAAAAACGAAGGAGTTTGTGGTGGCGCGCCCGGAGGGATTCGAACCCCCGAACTGCGGATTCGAAGTCAGCGCCCGTGAGCTTTTCCATCTCCTCGGTTTGCAGCAACTTGCTGAAAAACAAGCGCTTAACCGATTCCAGATTTTTGGCAATTTCCCGCATTGGCCAAGAACGAAGATGCCCCAACTGGCAACGTCCACGGCCTCCAAGCCAATGTTCTTGCCGATGGCCAGACGGTGGGAGTTCTGGTAGAGGTGCAAAATCGTTGCCCCGGCGACAGCGAATGCACTTTTCTCGTCAAGGAGCCGGTCAATGTTGGCGCAAAGGCATAATTCGCCGCAAACGCGTCAGGGCTGCCCTAGGAAGAACACATCGACCGCGAACTTGATTCGGGGGGCGGAACGATCACGCATCCTTACCCGGCTGACAAAGCGGAAGGCATTGCCATGGCGGTCTGTGCGCCGGGTCTCCCGATAGGCCAGGCTGATGCCGTTGATCCTGCTCGATGAAAGGCCTCTGAGTTCGCTGGCCTGGGAAAACCCATCGTGGTTCCAGTCGATCCAGAGCCCTAATTCACCGTACGCAGAGTCCTCATCAGTGATCCAGCCGTCGCCGTTGCCTCCCGTTTCTGGCTGGTCAAACACTGACAAGGCAAGGAAGCCGTTTGGCTCCTGAGAGTCTGGCTGAGGCGTGAAGTTGCCGAACAGCTCTGTGCCGTCGTCGATGACCCCATTGCCGTTGCGGTCCAGCACCAGGAATGCGTCGTCAGCCCCTCCTTGCGTCCAGGAAATCTGCTCCGGTGATCCGTCCGCGTTCAGGTCGAACTCGACGCCGTTCGCCCAGTCGGTCAGCTCCAGGCGATTGCCTCGGATGCTGATCAGGATCGGAGAGGGCCGGTCGCATTCCTCGCAGTCAGGCGGATCTCCCTCCTCCTGCACTGGCTGGCACTCGCAGGCGGCCACGTTGTATTCCGTGCCGGGTGGGCAGCCCTGCGATGGGGGGACGCATTGGCAGGTCTGGTCCTGCTTCAGAATGATCACCCAGCAATTCTCGTTGCATGTCACCTGCTCAGAGCCCTCAAAGAGGCATTCCCAGCCCACGGCGGAGATGCACTTTTTGAACGACTTCTGCTGGGGCGGTTCGCAACCAGGATCGTCGCATATCGTGTTGTTCGTCGCCTGGGCAGCCAGCCTGGAGCCCTGCATCAGCCCGCAGGGCGGAATGCCGAACGCTGCGACGTCCTGAATGGACTGGGATGCCGGCATGAGAAACCACGTCAAAATCACTATAGCGGAACAGAGCGCGAGGTTGATGAATCGAATCCGTGTCTTCATTCTTGCCACCTAATCAGCCTTTCCGACAGGTCAGTGCGAGACCACCTCTGTTTGACTTGCGCCGAAAAGGGCTCGACAAACGCGACCTGGTCGAGGTCAGCAAAAAATAGCGCCTTGCCGCTGATCGGCGACTCGCCGGAAGCGACCCGAAGGCTTGAACTTCCTTCCAGGTCCGCAATCCTGACCTCCCAACCGACTGGCCGGGCAGCAACGAGCCGTCCCAAACGGTCGAGGGTCGCCTGCTCCAGGCGGGCGACCGTGTACAAGACCGTGGAATCGTTGAGGAAGAACAGATCGTTTAATGTGGCTTGCTCGGAGGCTGCCCCCGAGGCGAGTCGAATCCTGACGTCAGTGAGAACGCCCAAGTCCAGATCAAGCTCTTCAAGTTCGAGAGCATCGGGATCCACCAGGAAGGCTCTCCCCTCCGGCGAGAACACCATTTGCCTTTCGATGGTCATGATCAGGAATTCTCCAAAGTCCTGGGCTGATTTTGGGGTATGGCGGATCGAGCCGAATGACCGGAAAATTCGGCCTTGTGAGTCCAGTTCATGGAAAGGATGCTCGATATGACTCCCCGGCAGTTTGCTGCGGTCAGCGATGGATTCTAGAAAGGGCCTCCTGTTGTAGGCGGTTAGATAGGTGGAGCCGTCCGGGGCCACGGCGACCCAACTCGGCTCAAGTCCGGGGTACTCACCAACCAAAGAAACAACCGGGTCGCGGCCCTGACCGGACACTCGGTAAAGAGCCATCAGCTTGGTGTCCGGGGCAATCCCTAGCACCAAGATGTCTCCGAGCTGCTCCGTAGCGACGCTCAGCACTTCCACTGAGGGAGACTCTTGAAGCTTGCCGAATGAGACCTCCCACACCGGATGCCCGCCAGGGTCAAACTTAACCAGCCTATCGTCGGCGTACTGCGTCACGAAGGCGCCCCGCCCGGCTGGAGTGACGCTCGTGACGCCCTTGGAGGGGTCGGGCTCGTGAATGTGCTGCCCCTTGCCGATGACGCTAAAATGCGCGTAGCCTAAAACCGCCAACGCGGCTAACGCGGTCACTACGGTCGGTGCAAAATCGTAGGCTCTCGCCATCTTCATTTTTGCCCCCTCAAAAAGTCAGCTTTAAAGTTCTCGCTCCAGAAAATAGTACAAAACTGTCCTGCTGACAATTCTCGGCTTTCAAAATTGATCAGTCATTATTTCTATGCGCAAGAATTATGGCGCTAGCAGCATCTGAAAGACAGAATCTGGAAGAGGCATTTTCGAAACGAAAACTGCTCTAACAGTGGTTATTGCCCGGAGCATCCGTTGCAATTCGCCCAAGACGATCCAGGCAGCGCAAAGACAAGTGTGGCCAGGCAGTTGGGGACAGGCCTCTCAAGCTTAACCCACTCAATGGCTGGCAAAGCTCCCCCCTGGGAGTGGCCACATGCCACTCTCAGCCAACCATTCGGTGCACCGCTTCCTGGACGAGCTGCTCTCGAGCGAGCAGAGGCATCGGGAGGAGCGGCGCATCAAGAGCGGCGCTATCAGGCGCGGGATCGAGCAAAGCCCTGGGTCTTCTGGCACACCTACTGGTCAAGGACGGCGAGGAAGGAGCGGCAAGGCCCGTATAAGGAGCGCAAGCGCTTCATGCGCAGTTTGTGCAAGAAAGCAGGCGTTCGTTATTTCCGCTTTCACGCCCTGCGGCATGGTGGCGCTTCCATGCTCGATGCGCCTGGCGTGCCGAGTGGCGTAATCCAGCAAATCTTGGGGCATGAGAACCGCTCGACCACGGAGATTTACCTGCACAGTGTTTCCGAGAGCGAGCGGCAGGCCATGGCGGTTTTCGAGCAGGAACTTCGCAAAAAAGTCCCACATAAAGTCCCACATAGCGCCAAGAAAGGAGGCCGAACCGGAAGTGGCGAGATAGGCTAAAGTGTTGAAAACAAGCAGGAAATGGGTGGCGCGCCCGGAGGGATTCGAACCCCCGACCTGCGGATTCGAAGTCCGACGCTCTATCCAGCTGAGCTACGGGCGCACGGCAGAGATTGTAGCACTGTTGTCAGTTGTCAGTTGTCAGTTGTCAGTTGTCAGTTGTCAGTTGGGGAGTATCGGCACAGATTCGGGAGGTGTGCATTGTTTTGGGCTGAATCCAATTCAAATGTCGGGATGGCATTGAGCGGGCTGCCAGGCTCTCTCTCACTGACAACTGACAACTGACAACTGACAACTGACGGCCTTTCCCTGCTTCAGGGATCGTATTGCTGAAAGCGGTGTCCATTCAGGTAACTTCGGAATCTCATTGAAAGGAGCCTGAAGATGCGCACCTTATTTCAAAGCTATACCCACAGGCCTGCAAAACGGACTCTGGTTGTTTCCATGAGTGTCCATAGCCTGATCTTGGGTGCCTTGATCATTTTGCCGCTCATCAGCTACGCAGCCTTGCCGGAGACTCGGCTCATTGCCGAAATCATTTCTCCGATGCCGCCTGCGGCACCGCCGCCGCCCGGTCCACCTGAACCTTCCCCCCCGCCTTCGGGAAAGCCGAAAGAGCCTCCAGCCAGGCCATGGGTCAGGCCCATGGTGAGGCCGATCCTGATCCCGGATGGGATAGACGAACCGCCTTCGAACATCGCCTCTCTCACCAAGCAGCCCTCGGCCTTAGGCGGCATTCCTCAAGGGGCAGCCGGCAACTTGGGCATTCCGTCAGGACTTCAAGCGGCAGAGGTCTTGCCTGGGCCGCC
>JANQFM010000930.1 GCA_028277865.1 Acidobacteriota bacterium | reverse complement strand
TGCTTCCAGACGGGAGCATAGAACCAATCGGAAATCTCTTTTCTCTGATGCAGCGACCGGCGGGGAGCGGGGGTGTCGCCGGCCGTATCGGGAGGGTCGATCCAGTAGCGCTCCCTTTCGAAGGGATAGGTGGGCAAAGGGATCTTGGAAGGCCGTCCCGGATGCAGGGCCGCCCAGTTCACCTCGACTCCCGTGAGCCACAGCCGCCCCAAGGATTTCAGTGCAAATGCCTGGTCGGACTCGCTGTCCTGCGGATGGCGCAGCGAGGTAAACAATTCATGGCCTGCCGACCGGTCAAAATGCTGCCGCGCCAAGCCGCAAAGAGCTTTCCCAGGCCCGATCTCGAGCAGGATCTGACGCGGCTCTTTCAGAAGTTCCGACAGCCCGGATGACAAACGCACCGTCCTGCGCAGCTGCTGCCCCCAATAGGAGGGATCGGTTGCCTGTCGGGCTGTCAGCCAGGTTCCTGAGATATTGGACAGGCAAGGGATTTGAGGCGCCTCAAGACGCACCTTTCGGACCTGCCTGACAAACGGCGCCAGCAGAGGCTGCATCATCCGGGAATGAAAGGCGTGACCCACGGGCAAACGCCGGCAGCGGACGCTTTTTCGGGACAGGTCTGCCTGCAATTGCGCAACCGCCTCTTCAGGGCCGGAAAGCACGCATTGCGAGGGGCCGTTGACCGCCGCCAGCGACAGATCCTCAGCCAGCCAAGGCTGCACCTGCTGCTCGGGCAGGCTCACGGCCAACATCGCACCGGCGGGCAGCTGCTGCATCATCCGCCCCCGCTCGGCCACCAGCCACAAGCAGTCCTCGATCGAGAAGACGCCAGCCAGACAGGCGGCCACATACTCGCCGATGCTGTGCCCGATCAGTGCGGACGGCCGCACTCCCCACGACATCCACATCCGGGCCAGCGAGTACTCGACGGCGAAAAGGGCCGGCTGGGCGAGGAAGGTCCGGGAAAGGCTTGAGGCATCCTGACTCCGGCTTTCCGCCTCTCCCGGATACAAGGCCTCCCGCAGGTCCAGCCCCAGATGCGGCTTCAGGATCTGAGCGCAACGATCCAGATGTTGCCGGAAGACAGGCTGGTGCCGATAGAGCCCCAAAGCCATGTTCACGTACTGAGCGCCCTGGCCCGGAAAGAGAAAGGCCATCGGGCGATCGCCCTGGCTCAGGTTGGTGAACACGCATTGCGGATCAAGCGAGGCAAGCGCCTCGGAAGCTCCTTGCGGCGTTCTGCACACCAACACCCGTCGATGGCGAAATGCGCGGCGCCCTTGCTGAAGGGTGAAAGCGGCTTGTGCCAAGCCGGCGCGGGGATGGCGCTGAAAATAATCGGCAAGATTGGCTGTTGCTGTTTCCAGCCCGTCGTCGGTCTTGGCGGAAAGGGTCAGCAGCTGCCATGACTGAGGCTCTGCATCGCTTGCCTGGGAAGGCGCCTCCTCAAGAATGCAGTGGGCATTGGTCCCCCCCATCCCGAAGGAGCTGACACCAGCCCGGCGCGGGACGCCTTCTGGCGCCTTCCACTCCTGCAATCGCGTGTTGACGTAAAAGGGGCTGTTGTCGAAGTCGATCTCGGGGTTGGGCTCTTCATAGTGCAGGCTGGGCGGGATCATCCTGTGCTTCAGGGCCAGGATCGTCTTGATGACGCCTGCCACACCCGCCGCCTGATCCAGATGCCCGATGTTGGTCTTCACCGAGCCGACGGCACAAAAGCCCTTCTGCGATCGGGGAGCCGTCTTGCGAAAGGCCTGGGCCAGCGCAGCGATTTCGAGAGGGTCGCCCAACCTCGTTCCGGTCCCATGGGCCTCGACGTAACTGAGCGAGTCGGCCTTCACCCCGGCTGCGGCCTGTGCTTCGGCAATGACCTCGGCCTGCCTGTCGCGGCTGGGCGCCGTGAACCCCACCTTTTGCGAGCCATCGTTGTTGATGGCCGTTCCCCGGATGATCGCCTGGATGCAGTCTCCTTCGGAAAGAGCCTCCTGCAGCCTCTTCAAAACCACGATCCCCACCCCGCTGCCGACCGTGGTTCCCTGTGCTCGGGCGTCGAAGACGCGGCAGTAGCCGTCGGGCGACAGGATCCCGTTCTCCTGATAGAGGTATCCGGCCTTGTGGGGAACCGCCACTCTTACAGCGCCTGCCAAGGCGATGTCGCATTGGCTGCTGAGCAGATTCTGGCAGGCGACATGGATGGCAACCAAGGAGGTGGAGCAGGCCGTGTTGATGTGCAGGCTGGGCCCGTTCAGATTCAGCCTGTAAGAGACCTGGCTGGTGATGAAGTTGTCCTGGTTGCCGAGCCGCAGCTGGAGATCTCCCACCTTTTCGGCGAGTTGGCGGTTGGGGATCAGGTTGCGCAGCAAGTAGTCGCTGTGGCCGGTGCCGGCGTAAACTGCGATCTGGCCGTCATAGGCCTCCGGGTCGACGCCCGAGCTTTCCAGGGCTTCCCAGGCGCACTCCAGAAAAATCCGGTGCTGGGGCGCCATGATGGCAGCTTCGCGGGGACTGATCCCGAAGAAGCGGGCGTCGAACTTGTCAAAGTCGTCGAGCAGGTTTGCCGCCTTGACGTAGTTGGGATTGCTGAGCAAGTCTGCGTCAAGGCCGGCCTGCAGCAATTCGTCGTCGCTCAGGAATGTCGTAGCCGTCACTCCGCCGCGCAGCAGCTCCCAGAACTCATCCGTGTTCTTGGCGCCGGGAAAGCGGCACGCCATGCCGATGACGGCGATGAAACTGTCACTGTCGGCGGACTCGGCCCGGCGCCTGGGCCGCCCCTTCACATTGCGGCTCTTTTGTGGTTCTTCATCCTCGGGACGGGGCTTATCAGCCTGCATTTCAGCAGCCGCTTTGCCTGTGATGAAGGAAGCCAGGGAGTTGACTGTCGGATAGGCGAACAGGTCGGTCATCGAAATGCCGTTGCCGAAAGCTTCGCGCACTCGGCGCTGGACCTGGACGAGGAGAAGGGAGTGCCCGCCCAGGTCGAAGAAGTTGTCGTGGCTGCTGACCTGATCCGCCTTGAGCAGTTCTTGCCAGATGGCGGCAATCTTGGCTTCGACCGAATTGCGGGGCGGCACCAACTCCCGCTCTTCCGCGGTCGAGGGCCGGGGAGTCGGCAGCGCCCTCCGATCCAGCTTGCCATTGGCTGTCAAAGGGAAACTCTCCAGCTGCACGAAGAGCGAGGGCACCATGAACTCGGGCAGCCTTTGGCGCAAGAAGGAACGCAACTGATCGGGCTGGGGGCTGGAGGCTGGAGGCTGGGAACCCGCAGACGCGGAATCCTGCTGCTCCGCGCGCCGGCCTGCTGCAACATAAGCAATCAAGCACATGTTCCCCGACGCGTCCCGTTTGGCCAGGACCGCGGCTTCGCGGACTTCCGGATGCTCGCCCAGCAGCGACTCGACCTCTCCTGTCTCGACGCGGAAACCGCGCACCTTGACTTGGCGGTCGATGCGGCCCAGGAATCCGATCTGGCCGTTGGAGCGGTGGCGGGCCAAGTCGCCTGTCTTGTAAAGGCGTTCTCCGGGACGCTCGGCAAAGGGGTTGGGAATGAAGCTCTCGGCCGTCAGGCGGGGGCGGCCCAGGTAGCCTCGGGCCAGGCTGTCGCCGCCGATGTGCAACTGTGCGCGGACACCGCAGGGGACCGGGTTGAGGAGCGGATCCAACAGGTGAACCCGCACGTTGGGCAGGGGGCGTCCGATGGGCGGGTCGCCCGAAGCGTCCTCTGCGACCGGGCACCAGGTGGCCACCACGGAGTTCTCGGTGGGGCCGTAGTGGTTGAAGAGCGGCGCTGCCAGGCGTCCCAGGGCATTGCGGTGCAGGCGGTCCCCGCCCGTCAGCAGAGCCCTGAGAGGCAACCGCGAAGGCCAGTCCGGCTCTTGAAGCGCCGCCTCGGCCAAAGGCGTGGGCAGGAAGCAGGCGTCGATGCCGGAGGCGCCCAGCCAGCCCAGCAGCTGCCGGGCCGAGGTGCGCACCTGCTCGTCCCCGATGTATAGGCTGGCTCCGCAAGCCAGGCAGGACCAGATCTCCCAGGCCGAGGCGTCGAAGCCGCTGCCTGCCACCTGGGTCGTCCGGTCGCCGGGCTTCAATCCGTAGGCCTGACGGTGCCACCAGACCAGATTAAGCAAACCCCGGTGAGGCACCCCCACCGCCTTGGGCCGGCCGGTCGAACCCGAAGTGTAAATGGCATAGGCCAGGTTCTCGGGTCCAGAGGCAAAGGCCAGATCAGAATCCGGGGCCCTGCCAACTGCCAACTGCCGACTGCCAACTGTCATCCGATCCCAGGCACCCTGCTCCGGCAAGGAATGATTGCACTCTTCGTGGGCCAGCAGGACCGAACAGGCGCTGTCCTCCAGCATGAAGGCCAAGCGCTGCCGGGGGTAGGACGGGTCAAGGGGGACATAGGCGCCCCCGGCCTTCACGACACCCAGCAAGGCCACCACCAAAGCCAGGCAGCGCGGCATGCAGACTCCGACCGTCACCTCCGGCTCCACGCCCCGCAGGCGCAGTGAGCTGGACAGCCGACCGGCACGGGCGTCCAGTTCGCCATAGCTGAGCCACTGCTGCCCGCAAGCCGCCGCAACGGCGTCC
The DNA here is from genome assembly GCA_028277865.1 of Acidobacteriota bacterium. Classification (GTDB taxonomy): domain Bacteria; phylum Acidobacteriota; class UBA6911; order RPQK01; family DATIPO01; genus JANQFM01. The sequence continues at coordinate 483 of JANQFM010000930.1, read as the reverse complement.
GGCCGGTGCCCGGCCCAGCCCTCGAACAGGTCCAGGGTGAGCAGCTCCGGCAGCGGACTGCCTTGCCCGGCCCACTCCGTCAGCTGATGCCGCTCGGCCGGACCCATCAGGGGCAGTTGGGAAAGGCGTCGAGCCGGGTCCGCCGCCACGCCTTGCAGCAGGCTCCGCAAGTGCCCGGCCAGGCGGGCCATGCTGGAGCGGTCAAAGAGGTCTCGGTCATAGGCCAGCAACCCTTCCAGGCCTAAGGGACCCTCCCGAAGATGGACCTCCAGGTCGAAGCGCGTGGTGCGGGATTGGCTGGGAAGAAAGCGCATCTCCACATCCCCGATGCGGCGCGAGGGCCGGGGGAGGTTCAGCAGGGCAAAGGCAACCTGAAAGATCGGGTTGCGGCTCAGGTCGCGCTCTGGCTTCAGGTGCTCGACCAACTTCTCGAAGGGCAGGTCCTGGTGCCCGTAAGCCTGCAGCGCCGACTCGCTCACCTGC
>JANQFM010000909.1 GCA_028277865.1 Acidobacteriota bacterium | reverse complement strand
CTTGGACCTTGGACCTTGGACCTTGGACCTTGGACCTTGGACCTTGGACCTTGGACCTTGGACCTTGGACCTTGGACCTTGGACCTTGGACCTTCCGGCCTGCCAACTACCTGAGTGACGCCAGAAGTTCGATCTTTTGGCTGTATCGGGCACGGCGTTGGCTGTCGCGGGCCAGTTGATGGGCTTTATCCAGGCTCTTGCGGGCTTTATCCAGCTCGCCCAGTTCGAGATAGGCTTGGGACAGAGCGAAGTGGAATTCATCCACCTGGGACTTGCGTTTGATGGCATCCCGGAAATGCCTGGCAGCCTCTTCAAAGCGACCGTCGGAAAAGGCTGCCTTGCCCGACCTGAAGTGATGGTAGGGATTCTTGCGGCGAAACCTCTCAACTTTCCCTTCGTAGCGCTCGGCTTCCTCGAGGCGCCCCAGGCGCCGGTAGAGTTGGCTCAGGTTGAGCATCGCCGTGGGTTCGTTGCGGTCTAGTTTCAGTGCCTCGAGGTTGCTCTCTTCCGCCCGTTCCAGATCGTCCATGAAGCTGTAGGCGGCGGCCAGGTTGGCCCAGCTGTACGCGGTCGGCCCGATGTTGAGGGACTTCTTGAAAAAGTCAACTGCCTGCTTGCCCTTTCTGCGGCTCAGAGCCTCGGCGCCCAGGTTGTTGTAGAACTGGGCCAGGGCTTCCTCGTCACTGATGAGGCGGGTGCTGTACTCCAGCCATTCGATGACCCGCGGATTGAAGTCCACCACATAGCGACGGCCCTCGATGACAACCGAAGCGTTGACATGGCGGTTGACCAGCATCAGCCCCTCTCGCTCGTCGAAGCTGGCGGGGATTCCATAGACCTCTTGAAACCTCATCCTCAAGCCCGCATGACGGGCCATGGCCACGAAAAGAGTGGTGAAGGACAGGCAGTTGCCCCGCCTTTCCTGAAAGGTCTCCAGGGCCGTTCTGGTGCGGGAATTGTCATAAACCAGGTGCAAGGCGTCTTTTTCGAAGACAGCGTCGAAAAGCTGGTGCAAACGGTTGTAGGGGGATCCCGATCGGTTGACGTGAAACTCGACGAATTGCTCCACCTCGGGGCTGATGCTCAGCAAGTCCACCTCCTGAGCATCCGGCGATTGCACAGGAATGCTGGAAACGAAAAGCCAGGTTGCGATCAGGGACAACACCTCATGCCTCCAATTGCCTGCCGGGATTGAACTCGGCTGCCCTGAAGCTATAGACGCCTTAGCAAAGCAAAAGTTCGGTCGATTCAGTGCTCCTCAGTGTTATCGGGATCCGAGCAAAACCAAGTAACGTCAGCGATGCTGGCCGCAATTGGTTCAAAGCGTCCAAATTCCAATTTCTTCCCTCTTGGCATCTATAAGGCCCAGTTAACGGTTTTGCACAGGGATCCGAGCTGTCCTGTGGATCAGGGAAGGCTTCAGCAGGGCGAATGGTTGGCGGCTCTGAGGGTTTGCCTGTGAAAAACGCATGCACACAGGCTGTGCAAGCTGCTGTCGTGCTCAAAATCACTCCCAGAAGCGCAGCAGGCTAGGCTAACCTGAGAAGAGGGCTTTAACTAATGCCGGATCCATCCAGGGCATTCGGTTTGATTATGAGGACGGTTCATGGCTGTAGTCTTGCTGATTGAGGACGATGAGGACTTGCGTCAGCTCATTGCTGAAATGCTTGCCTTGGCCGGTCACCAGGTGTTCGAGGCCGGCGACGGGCTGAACGGTATCGAGCGCTTTCACAAGATCCGTCCCGACGTGGTGCTCACAGATATTTCCATGCCTCGCAAAGGTGGCCTGGATGTGATACGCGAACTGAGCCTGAGTTTTCCCCGAAGCTCCATTATCGCCATGTCGGGAGAAGGTCAGGAGGTGTTGGGCCAGGCTCGGCGCTTGGGTGCCCGTCGAACCCTCTGCAAGCCGTTTTCCCTCAATCGCCTTTCCAAAACCCTCCGCGAGATGTGCAACACCGTCTAAGTTATTCTCGCGTTCTTTGCGTCTTGGCGCGAGCCCCTCAGAAAAGCCGCAGTTGCCGGGGCGTATCCTGGTTCTCGGCCTCCAGGTTGGAAAGCCCGACTCCGATCAGCCGAATGCGTCGTCCCGGTGTCCGGTAGCGCCGCAGCAATGTGAGCGCGGTGGATTGTATTTCTCGGGCTGAGCAGGTCGGAAAGCGGCTCGACACCTGGCGGGTGATGGTGGTGAAGTCGGAGTAGCGCAGCTTTAAGGTGGTTGTCTTTCCCATCAGGCCGCCCTGTGACAATCGCTGGGCAACTTTCAGGCAGAGCTGCTCCAGGGTGTCTTCCAGCAACTGGTCATCGTCAACGTCCTGGGCAAAAGTCCGTTCCTGGCTGATCGACTTAGCCTCGCGCGGCTGGCTGCGGACGGGCCGCTCGTCGATTCCCCGAGCCAGGAACCAGAGCTGGCGACCGAACTTCCCCAGGCGTTCTTGCAGGTCGTCCTGCTCCATTTTGCGCAGCTCCTGAATGGTCCTGATGTCCATCTTTTCCAGGCGCTCCTGAGTCTTGGGCCCCACTCCCCAAATTCGCGAAACAGGCAAAGGATCCAGGAAGTCCTGCACTTGTTCGGGGCGTACCAGAAATAGTCCGTTGGGCTTCTTCCAGTCCGAAGCGATCTTGGCCACCAGCTTGCAAGGGGCAATGCCGATCGAGGCCGTCAGGCGCTGCAGTTGATAGATCTCCCGTTTGAGGCGCGCACCCAGTTCCAATGCCTGGCTGGCGCTTGCAGCCTGATGGCTGACGTCCAAAAAAGCCTCGTCGATGCTGATCGGCTCGACTTGGCCGGTAAAGCGATGGAAGATCTTGCGGATGGCGCGGCTGACCCGAGAGTACTTGGCAAAGTCGGGCCTCAGGTAGACGGCCTGGGGACATGCCCGATAGGCTTGGCTGATGGGCATGGCCGAGTGGATCCCGAACTGACGGGCCTGGTAGGAACAGGCGGCCACCACACCCCGCCCGCGCCCCTCCTTGGGATCCGCGCCCACAACCACAGGCCGCCCTCGGTAGCGCGGTTCATCGCGCTGTTCTACGGAAGCATAAAAAGCATCCATATCGACGTGAAAAATGATGGGCCGCATGGTCGAAGCTCGCATCCAGCCAAAGGCTTGCCCCTCAATTCTACCTGCCTCTGGCAAGAGAGAGGGCACCGCAGAGGCGCAAAGGCCCAGCGAGCAGAGCCTCAGACCGGGGTGAGGCTGGAGGCTGGTGTCTGGAGCTTGGAGGATCCGGAATCCGGCCTGACAACTGACAACTTGCCGATTTCGGCCTGGCTCAGTGGACGATTGCAATGGCGGCAAGAAAGGATTAGGTTGAGTGGCACCATGTCTGTTTTCAACCCGCCGGTTGCTGCCGCCGATGCCGCCGCTCCGCTTCAAGAGCTGGAGACGACCCAACTGGCACCCACCCACCGGGTCGATCTGCGAACCGGCCCGCCCGACCTTTTCCGGGACATCAGCCAAACGGACTGGTCCGGGCTGAGTTGGGAAAAGCTGGGACGCCCCTACAAAGTGGAACGCTATTCCTCCCGTCGGCGCCGGTGGGAGAGGGATCAGGGACGAACCATGCCTGTCGAGGTGCAGTGGAAGCATTTCAACCGCTGCTTTCACCACATGTTCGTATCGGAACCGGATCGGCAGCGCCCCTTGCTGCGGCGGAAATTCTGGGAGTCGGCTGCCCGCTTCGATGGAGCTGCAGCCAAGGAAAGCGCCCAAGAGCTGCTGCAAATGTGGGTCTGGAACCGGGTCCACCGGGTCGAGGATGCGATCTGGGATCCGCGGGGAAAACGGGCTCTCTTTCAAGGGCTGGACGTGAAGCGTCCCCGAATCCTCTTCCTGGGATCGGCAGAAGGCTATGAAGCCATGCAGCTGCTGGCACAGTACCCCGGCGGAGAAGCCGTCTTGGTCGACTACGACGACTTTTGCCGAAGCCACCGCTTTGGGCGCTTTCCGGCCCAATACCCCTTTTTGGGCAACAACCCCTCTACGGGCGGATGGCGAGTGTGGCGCAAGGGCGACATGCGGCTGGAGTTTGAAGTCGAAGACATCCGCAACCTTAAATACGGACCCCATTTCGACATCGTACTCA
>JANQFM010000883.1 GCA_028277865.1 Acidobacteriota bacterium | reverse complement strand
TGCGATTATCCCGGCCGACCGCCGTCACCTGGCAACCCCGATCCAGCAAAGCCCGGACCACACTGCGAGCCACACCGCCATTGCCCAGCACCAGAGCTTTACGGCCGCCCAGTTCGAGGCGCCTTTCCAACGGACGCAGGAAACCGTCATAGTCCGTATTGAAGCCCTGCCAGCCGTCCGAAAAGGCGAGCGTGTTGACCGAACCCAGCACTGACTCATTGCGGGCCAGATAAGGCAGGATGCGAGTCTTGAAGGGCTGCGTCACGCTGAATCCCCGAAAGTCCATCCGGCTGCGCTGCAGGAAAGCAAACCAGGGCTGCAGCCGGTCGAGGGCGATGGGCAGGTAGAGGGCTTCGATGCCGTAGTGCCGAAAGAGAGCGTTGTGCAGGCAGGGAGAAAGCGAGTGGGCGACAGGACAGCCCAGCACTCCGTAGAGGCGAGGATCGCCGACTTCGGTCAATCTGTAAACCTTTTCCGCTTCATCCAGGCTGAATTGGCCCGCTGCCGGGGGCGCTTCGCAGTCTTCGCAAACATAGGTCCATCGATTTCCCAACAACGCACCCAGGAATCGGGACGGCTGCCCCAGATCCCCCATCCCCAGAACAATCCGGCTGCCATCGGCCGGTTGCGACCTCATCCAGTCAAGCAGGCGGACCAGTTGGCGTGTCGTCGACACCTGAACTGCAATCTTGCTGACATGCCCCCGTGACTGCAGGCGCGCGCTCAGGGAGTCGAGCGACTTGGGGAACGAATCGCAGCAGTGAATGGAGCGGACAATCCGCAAGTCTTCAGGCCAACTCGACTCTTCGACATCATGTTCCAAATCAATCCAGGAGAATCCTTTGCTCGCGGCTTGGCGCAAAAGCCGAAGCCGATCCCGCTCGGAGCCCCGGTAGCGCCCTCCCTCCCGAAGCGGGCGCAAGGTCGCCAGAAACTCAGTGCTGCGGTCGGCTGGCAGTTCAGGCAGACTCGGCGAGTCCAGAAAGTCAAGTCGCACTTCCAATAGGGCAACGCGCCCGGTGTAGGCGGCGATCTTGCTTTGCAGATCAGCCAGAGAGGTTTCGGCGAGAGTCAGGCACAGGTCCGGCATGGCATCGGATGCAGGCAAGAGCCAGCCCTTGGAAAAAGGCTAGCTGATTTTTTTCTCCTCTTGAGCAGCACCGTCTTTCCCTTTTTCGATGCTGACGACCTTGCCCGACGAGGAAGCCTGGAGAGTCTGGGAGTCAATGCGGCCCCAAAATCGCCGAAAGTACTGGAACATCGAGGCCAGCGCCAGGACCACCACCACCCAAAGCAGGGCCTGACCGATCTCCCGGACGTAAAAGCCGCTGATCAGGCGGTCTCCGATCAAGAAGCTGACGCAAAGAACCTGGCTCGCCATTTTGAGCTTGCCCAGCCGCATGGCCGGAATGGAGAAGCCCTGAGCAGCGGCCACGCTGCGCAGGCCGGTGACGGCAAATTCCCTGCCCACGACAATCACCACCATCCAGGCCGGGACAACCCCCATTTCCACCAGCGAAATGAAGGCCGAAGAGATGAGCAGCTTGTCGGCGATCGGGTCGAGCAGGATGCCGATGGCGGTGACTTGCTTGCGCTTGCGGGCCAGATAGCCGTCCAGCAAGTCGGTCAGAGCGGCTGCGATGAACACCGCCAGACCCCAGGCCGGGGACTGGCCTGTCAACAGGATCACCACCAGCAGCGGCACCAGGACGATCCGTGAAGTGGTAAGCCCATTGGGAAGATTCATCGCCAGGACACTCTATCACCCTCCAGATGCCAATTCTAGCGAGGCGGCGCCTCAGACCGATCGCAGAAGGGTTTCGGGCTCCAGGGTTCCGGGTTCCGGG
>JANQFM010000881.1 GCA_028277865.1 Acidobacteriota bacterium | reverse complement strand
TGCTTCCCAGGCGCGATCAGGCAGGGACCCTGGGGCTGGTGGCGTACGTGGTCAGTTCGGAAGGAAGGAGCCGGGAGGGGGAAGGGAGAAACCGCAGAGAGCGCAGAGACAAAACGCAGAGAGAAGAAGAGAAGACCTCTTTGCGTCCTCTGCGTCTTCTCTGTGCGTCCTCTGCGGTTCAGTCCCGAGATCTCCTCAGCCACCTCAAAGCGCTCCTGCCGCAATACATGATCCCCTCGGCCTTTGTTTTTTTGAATTCGCTGCCGCTGACACCGGGAGGGAAGCTGGACCGCAAGGGGCTGCCGGAGCCGGTGGCGGATGCGGGAGTGCCTTATCTGGCGCCGGAAGACGAGTTGCAGCGGCTGCTGGCAAGTATCTGGAAGGAGGTTTTGCAGGCTGGGCAAGTGGGTGCGGAGGACAATTTCTTTGACCTGGGAGGGCATTCGCTGCTGCTGATCGAGGTTCAGCGGCGGCTGGAAGCGGAGTTGGGACGAACCATCCCCATGGTGGAATTGTTCCGCCATCCCACGGTTCGGTCGTTATCGGGCTTCCTGGCTGATCAGAGGTTCAAAGTCCAAACTACAAGGCCCAAGGTCCAAGACCCGGAACCTGCAACCTTTGCCCCTGACTCCCGACTCCCGGCTCCCGCTTCCCGCTCGGCCTCCGAACCCATCGCCATCATCGGAATGGCGGGGCGCTTTCCGGGTGCTCGGGATGTGGACGAGTTTTGGGAGAACCTGAGGCAAGGGGTGGAGTCGATTACATTCTTCTCCGACCAGCAACTGCGTCAGGCCGGCGTTGATGCGGAGTTGATCGGCGATCCACGTTACGTCAAGGCCAACGGGATGATCGAGGACGTCGAGCTGTTCGACGCCGGTTTCTTCGGACTCACTCCCCGTGAGGCGGAATTGATGGATCCTCAGCATCGTTTGGCACTGGAATGCGCATGGCTGGCGCTGGAGGACGCAGGCTATGAACCTTCGCGCTACCAAGGTCGCATCGGGGTCTTTGCCGGACAGAGCGTCAACACCTATCTGACGCGCAATCTGATGTCCAATCCCGACCTGATCGAAGCGGCCGGGGACATGCTGGTCTCGCTGCAGAACCGCATCGACCACTTGGCCTCGCGCATCGCCTACAAACTCGACCTGACCGGACCCAGCCTCAACGTCCAGACCGCTTGCTCCACCTCGCTCGCGGCCGTTCACCTGGCTTGCCGGGCACTGCTGGACGGGCAGTGCGAGATGGCCTTGGCAGGAGGCGTTTCGGTGCGGGTGCCCCATAGGACAGGCTACCTGCATCGTGAAGGAGACATCGTTTCGCCCGACGGCCACTGCCGCGCCTTCGACGCCCGCGCCCAGGGCACGGTGGGAGGCGACGGAGGCGCCCTGGTGGTGCTCAAGCGGCTCAGCCGAGCCCAGGGCGACGGCGACTCGGTACGGGCGCTCATCCTGGGTTCGGCCCTCAACAACGACGGATCGCGCAAAGTGGGCTTCACCGCCCCGGGCGTCGAAGGGCAGTCGAAGGTGATCGCCGATGCGCTGTCCGCAGCGGGCGTTTCAGCAGACACGATCACTTTTCTGGAAGGCCATGGAACGGCCACCCCGTTGGGCGATCCCATCGAGGTCGAGGCCGCCACACGGGCCTTTAGGCAACACACCAACCGCAAAGGCTTCTGCGCCCTGGGATCGGTCAAGAGCAACATCGGGCACCTGGACGCGGCTGCCGGCGTGGCGGGACTGGTCAAGGCGGTCCTGGCACTGGAAAAGCGGGCCATTCCGCCCACTTTGCACTTCGAAGAGCCCAATCCGGAAATCGACTTCGGCGAATCTCCTTTTTATCCGCACACGCGGCTGGCCGACTGGAAAGGCCAAGCCGGAGCCCGTCGGGCGGGGGTGAGCAGCTTCGGATTCGGGGGAACCAACGTCCATGCCGTATTGCAGGAAGCGCCTGGGGAGGATGAAACGGACCTCGGACGCCGGCAAGATGCCGGCGCTCCTGGCGGGCGAGATTGGCAACTGCTGCCTGTGTCGGCCCGCAGCGATTCGGCCTTGCATACCAGCCTCTCGCGGCTGGCCAACCACCTGCAAACCCGTTCTGAGCAGAGGCTGAGCGACGTGGCCTATACCCTGCAAGTCGGTCGGCGCGCCTTCCCGCAACGCGGATTCGTCTTAGCCCGCAATCGACTGCAAGCCCTCGAAGCCCTGGCAGGGGATTCCTCCGACGGGATCTTCCTTTCCCCCAGCCCAGCCCGCACCCGCCCTGTTGCCTTCCTCTTCCCCGGACAGGGCAGCCAGCACTCCAACATGGCTGCCCAAATCTACGCTACCGAACCAGCCTTTCGGCGAGAGATCAACCATTGCGCAGAGATTCTGGGAAAGAGGACTCAGAAATCCGAATCGGACCTTGGACCTTGGACCTTGGACTTTGGACCCCAAGCCTCCCTCTTCATCGCCGAGTACTCGCTGGCTCGCCTTTGGATGTCCTGGGGGGTGCGGCCCAAGGCGCTGCTGGGGCATAGCTTGGGCGAGTGGGTGGCGGCTTGCCTGTCCGGGGTCTTTTCGCTTGAGGACGCCTTGAGCCTGATCGTTCAGAGGGAACGGCTGATGGAGCAATTGCCGACGGGGGCCATGCTGGCCGTTTCGCTGTCGGCTGCTCAGTTGCGGAAACGCTTGCCGCAAGGGCTGGCGATGGCGGCAGAGAACCATCCCGGGCTGTGTACGGTTTCGGGTTCGGCAGATGGCGTCGAACGATTTCAGCAGGAGCTGGCCCGAGAAAACGTCGGATGCCGACGGCTGAAAGTGGATCGCGCCTTCCATTCCTGCTCGGTCGATTCGGCCATGGCGCCCTTGGCCGAGGCGGTGTCTCGGGTAAAACGCCATCCGCCCCGCATTCCCTTCCTTTCCAACCGGACCGGCAAGTGGATCACCGATCAGGAGGCGGCCGATCCCAACCATTGGGCGCAGCAGATGCGGCACACGGTCCTCTTCAGTCAGGGGTTGGACGAGTTGCTGGGCGACCCTTCCATGACTCTGCTGGAAGTCGGTCCCGGTCGGACGCTCAGCGCCATCTGCCGCAGCCACACCGCCTTTGGAGACGGACATCGGCTGGTCACTTCCCTTCCCGGCGGCGACGAGGAGCGCAGTCTGATAGAAGCGTTGGGAGGCCTCTGGACGGCGGGCATTGAGGTGGATTGGGAGGCTTTACAACAAGGGCGCCGACCAAAGAGGGTGCCGCTGCCCGGCTATCCCTTCGAAGGTCAGCGCTACTGGGTCGAAGCGCAACCGCCTGGCAAGGCGATCAGACCGTCCCGGCGCAGCGAGGATCCCTCGGATTGGTTCTATCTCCCTCGTTGGAAGCAATCCGTGCCGCTGCCTGCACAGGCTGAGGCGAAGCAGGACGGCCAGGATCCCTGGCTGGTCTTTTGCAACCAGGGGGAGTTGGGCGAGCGACTGCTTGCACGGCTGCGGGATCGCGGAGTCTGCTGGATCCGCGTTCAAGCCGGAGACGGCATTCAGCAGATCGACAAGAAATGCTACCAGATCAACCCCTCCCGGGCTGAAGACTACCGGTCGCTGCTGGCATCGCTGGACAGGCCTCCTTGCCGAATCCTCTTCCTGTGGAGTTGGGCTGTGGACTCTCGGGATGTGGGCTTTGACAGCCTGATGCACCTGGCCCAGGCTTGGGGAAGCCTGCCTGAGCCGCCCCAGGCCGAGATCTTGGTCGTGACCGCTCCGCTGCATCAAGTCACCGGGCAGGAGCATCTGATCCCCGAGCAATCTGCTTTGCTCGGACCCTGCCGGGTCATCCCGCGCGAGTACCCCCAGCTAGGCTGCCGCGTCCTGGACACGGCGCTTGATTGCCAACAGGAGCGGCTGCTGAGCCTGTTGACTCGCTCCTTGCTGGATTCGGACATCCCGCCGCTGCAAGCCTTCAGAGGCGGTGAAGCCTGGATTCCCCTCTGGGAGCCTGTCCGCCTGCCAGCCCGCTCCGAAGCGCCCGCCGTGCTGCGTCAACGCGGCGTCTACCTGATCACCGGTGGGCTGGGGGGAATCGGCCTGGAAGTGGCCGGCTACCTGGCTCGAACGGTCCAGGCCCGGCTGGCGCTGCTGGGACGATCCGCCTTTCCAAAGCCGGAGGATTGGCCGTCCTGGCTGCAAAGCCACGATCCGGATGACGACGTCAGCGCAACGATTCAGCGACTCACGGCCTTTCAGCAGGAGGGTGCCGAAGTGCTGCCGCTGCAAGCCGACGTCAGCCAGGCCGATCAGGTGCGGGAAGCTCTCGAGAAGTTGCGAAACCGCTTCGGGGCCGTGCACGGCATCTTTCACTGCGCAGGACTCCCCGGTCAGGGGCTGATCCACTCCAAGAGCCGTGAGGAAGCGGAGCGCGTGATGGCGCCCAAGGTGGCGGGAACAAGACTGCTGGAAGGCATCCTGGAATCGGATGCACCGGACTTCCTGATGCTCTTTTCATCCCAGGCGGCACTGCTGGGCGCTTACGGGCAGGCCGACTACGTGGCCGCCAATGCGGTGCTGGACGCCTTTGCCCAGGACTTCCAGCGGCGCTTTAGCTGCTGGACTGTCTCGGTCAACTGGAATGCCTGGAACTATGTGGGGATGCGGGTTCGAACAGGCCGTCAACTGGGCCTTTCGGATTCGACCGCTGAGGACTCTGTCTCTGTCGAGCAAGGGTTGGACTTGCTGAGACGCATCCTCCATTCAGGCCTGGCATCCAATCTGGCCGTGTCCCGACGCGATCTGCCCGCCGTCCTGGAGCGGGTTGCGGCCGGCGACTATGGACCCGCCTTAAAAGAGCTGGACCAGCCAAGCCCGCCGCCGGTGCATGCCCGTCCCGAACTGCTCACGCCCTTTGTGGCGCCTCAAACTCCCGCGCAGGAATCGCTGGCCGGCATCTGGAAGGAAGTCCTGGGGATCGGGCAGATCGGCATCCGCGACAGTTTTCTGGAACTGGGCGGTGATTCGCTCAAGGCCATCCAGATCATTGCACGGGCTGAAAAGGCGGGATTGCGGCTCACCGCCCAGCAGGTGCTGGGATTCCCCACCATTGAACGCCTCAGCTCGCAGCTCGGCCCGGCGCCGCAAGCCGAAACGGGTTCTGTCCCGGATCTGGAGATCCGTCCCCGTCCTCTGCAGCGCTACCAGCCGTTTCCGCTCACCGAAGTGCAGCAAGCCTACTGGATCGGACGGGGAGAGGACTTCGAGCTGGGAAATGTCTCCTGTCACGGCTACCGCGAGCTGGACTGCCCGTCGCTCGACTTGCAGCGGCTGGAAGCCGCCTGGCAACGCCTTATCGCCCACCACGAAATGCTGCGTTGCGTGGTCAGTTCCGAGGGTCGCCAGAGGATCCTGCGGCAGGTCCCTTCCTACCGCATCGCCCGACTGGACTTGAGGAGCCTTTCGGATCAGCAGTCCGAGCGCTGCCTGCTTCAGATTCGCAAAAGCATGTCGCACCAAGTGCTGCCTTCCGATCGCTGGCCCCTTTTCGACCTTCGCGCCAGCCTGCTGGGTCGTGGACGCATCCGCCTGCACTGCAGCTTCGACTGCCTGATCGCCGACGACCTGAGCCTGCTGACCCTCTATCGCCAACTGGTCGGACTTTACAACCGTCCGGATACCGTTCTGCCTGAGTTGGAGGTGACTTTTCGCGATTGCGTGCTGGCTCAGCAGGCGGTGCGGGAAACCGAGCAGTATCGGCAGGATTTGGAATTCTGGCGCAGCCGCTTGGACGACCTGCCGCCCGGCCCTCAGCTTCCGCTGGCCCGACGCCCCTCTGATCTCAAGCAGCCCCGTTTCCAGGTCTTGCGGGCTGAATTGGAGGCTTCTCAGTGGCGGAAGATCAAGTCGCGGGCCAGCGGCCGCGGAGCGACGGCGGCGGCGGTGCTGCTCACTGCTTTCGCCGAGGTGCTGGCCTTGTGGAGCCGTTCGCCGCGCATGACGCTCAACCTGCCGCTTTACAATCGTCCGCCCCTGCATCCGCGCATCGACGAATTGGTGGGCGTCTTCACTTCGGTGGTGCTGGTCGAAGCCGACCTGAGCCGTCCTCAACCTTTCCAAGAGCGCCTTCAGGATATCCAGAAACGGCTGGCCGCCAATATCGACCGCCGCAAGGTCAGCGGAGTCCGGGTGCTGCGCGAATTGGCCCGAAGGCACCCACGGGGATCCGGTGTGGAACTGCCCGTTGTCTTCAACTGCCTGGTGGGATCGGAAGCCGACCAGCCCTCTGCCTTTCCTCTCGATGAGTTGGGCAAGACGGTCTACGGCGTGACCCAGACTCCCCAAGTTTGGCTGGACAACGGGCTGGACGAGCGTCAAGGGCAGCTCTTTATCCGCTGGAGCGTGGTTCAGGATCTCTTTCCGCCAGGAGTGGCCAACAGCCTGTTTGAGGCCTACTGCAATCTGATCCGGCAATTGGCCGGGCAGGAGGAGGCCTGGCTCAGCGACTCGTTGCTGAGGATCCCCGCCGAGCAGCTGCTGAAGCGCCAAAGGGTGAATGACACCAACCGCCACCAACAGCTCGAGCTGCTGCACAACCCGTTTCTGAAGCGGGCGACCCGCCATCCCGACCGTGTGGCTCTGCTCTGCGACCAGGGCGCCTTCAGCTACGCCGATCTATGCCGAAGAGCAGCCTGGACGGCAGAGGAGCTGTTTCGGATGGGTGCCCGGCCCGAACGTCCTGTGGCCGTGGTGATGGAAAAGGGCTGGGAGCAAGTGGTGGCCGTACTGGGCATTCACTTGGCGGGCGCACCTTACCTGCCCATCGATCCCGAGCTTCCCAGGCTGCGTCTCCAGTATCTGCTCGAAAACGGTCAAGCCGAGCTGGCAGTGGCCCAATCCCGCACTGCTGAACGCATCCCTG
>JANQFM010000875.1 GCA_028277865.1 Acidobacteriota bacterium | reverse complement strand
CGGTGGGCAGCCCCAAGACAGCGACTTCGGAGGCGCCCAGTCCGTTTTGCAGCAATTTGGCGGAGACCAGCCCTAGCCCCGACAGAGCGAGCCGTTTCTTGCGGAATCGGGGAATCTCCACAAAATGAGCCGCCGAACCGCCACGTCCGCTGACCGGATCGCGAACAGCGACCTTCAAGTGATAGCCCCCGTATTTTTCAATCGAAAGGGTGCGGGGAAAGATCACGCCCTCGTCCCGCAGCCGCTGGTAGGAATGGCCGCGCGCGTTGAGGACGAAGGTATGGTCGTCGACTGCCTGGACTTGTCCGTCCAGGTCGGAAAGCACCATCAAGACATCGACCGGCGCCGTGTGCCACTTCTCATCGCCTGTGGTTTCCTCCTGGAAGTCCAGTTCCCTGCCGGCCACGTAGGCCAGAACGCGCAGCCCGTCACCGTCCTGGGAATCATTGAAGTACAAGGAGCTGAGCTTGACCTCCAGCTGGCCGCCTGCGAAAGGGGAGCTGAGAACCTTGAGCAGTTCCCGCCGACGCACGGATTGCTGGTTCCAGGGATTGCGGACGCCTGGCAGCAGGTCCATCGAATCCGGGAGTGCCAGAAAGCCGGCTCGGTGACGCACCCGCAGTCCGTCAGGCTTGACCTTGACTTGGATGCGACGAAACAGCGGCCTGTTCCTGCGCGAATCCGACTCGTTCTCCGGCGGTGGCTGATAGCTTATCAGGTAGTAGGCCCGCTGATCCTCCAAGGCCTGCTCGATGCCTCGGCGCAAGTTGTTGTTGTTGCGGTAAAAAAGGCCTCCGGTTTGGTGGGCGAGATGAGCGAGGCCGGACTGGCTGTCGAAGAAATCACGCCTGTTTTGGAAAAAGAGGTTTGAGATCTGGGAGAAGGACAAATTGGATAGGTCGTCTGCGGCAGAGAAGCCTCCGGCCACCAATCCCCGTGCATCGATGGCATAGACGGAGACAAAGGCACGGGTGGCGGCATCGACGACACGCTGCATGGCGCTCACCAAGCGCAAGGAAGTGTACGGCACGTCCCCAAAACCGGTGTCGGAGGAGCTTTGTTCTTCGCTCCGCACAGGCGGCGTTCGGATCCCTCGGTCAGCCAGGCCGACAAGCCCGTCTTGGGAGTACATGCTGAGACCGTCCGAGAGGAATATGATCGACTTGCGGCCCGGCAGGTCTTTAAGCCCGTTGATGATGTAAAGCAACGATGAAAGCGTGTGGACTCTCCGGACTTCTGAGCTAAAACGCCGGAAGCTGAAGCGCAAACGCTTGGCAGCGGCTTCGAGCTGATTTCTGTCCGAAGTGAACTGCTGCAATGCGCCGACTGCCTGGCTGGTGCGGACTATGGCCACCAGATCGCCGGGCTGGATCTGTTCGCGGATGAACCGGATCAGTATGTGGCGTGTTCGCGCCAGGCTCTCGAAAGAAAGCCCCAGATCGTCGACCACCAAAGCAAAGGCACGCTTGACTTGATGGCGCTGCAATGGAAGGTGGGGGACAGGAACCTCAGCCACCGGTTCAAGCCCGGAGCGGACCGGGCGGGCCGCATCAGTCGGCGCCCTGCCCAATTGGGAGTCTTCGATGAAGACCAAATTGGTGATCTGCTGCAGTTCGCCGTCCTGATAGACCTCGAAGTCCTCGGCCCGCAATCCCGGCACCACCCGGCCCCGCTTGTCGGTGACCAGCACGTCCACCCGAACCTGATCGACCGAGACTTTGAGCCGGGCTTCCTGGGGAGGATTTTCCTGTGGGGGCGCCGCCTGAGCCGGATGCGCTGCGGCGAACGCGGGGAGAACGACAAAACAATGAAGGAGCGCGCCGGAAAAGAGAAGACGCATGGATTCACCTCGATCGACCATGCAGCGGTCACTCCCCCACGTCACTCAGGTTTCGAAGAAAACCGATAGCCGCCGCCATAGTGGTTTAGGGCTTCGTCATTGAAGAACGTTCGAATTCAGCCTTCTCCCTCAATTGAGCAGCGAGCCGAAGCCTCAGACCGGAGGGAGGAAGGACAAGAATCCAGAACGCCAACCTGGCTGCTTGTGCCGAAAAAACGCAGTTTGGAGCGCCCGCATCTTGAGGTTGTCGTAAAAAGGCGGCAAGAGCAGATTCACGCAGAGGCGCAGAGACGCTGAGAACGCAGAGAAGACAAAGATCAGCACCACTGGTTATTGCCGACCGGTGCATCGGGACGTGGTGCCTCAGACCGGGCAGACCGGGAGCGCCCGCATCTTGCGGGCCTCTGGAGTATCCGCTCGGCTGCCAGGATCGGGCCTAGAGGGATTCCAGCGAATCTTGGATGGAGGGGAAGAGGCTCTTGGCCAGTTCGTAGCTGTGCCGGGGGTCTTCTTCGTTCAGCACCAGGTAGACGAAGTAGTCCCGGCTTTGAAAGCAGGCCACCGAAGTGCCCTCGCGTTCCATCAGGCGGACGGCGATGAGGCCGACGCTTGCATGGCGGGAGGAATCGACCGGATCCAGCCTCTCCAGAAAGCCCCTCTTCTCGAGGATGATCGAAAAGTGATGCTGCGGTCCCTTGAAGACGAAATGCCAAAAGTCAATGCCTCCGTAATGGCACAGGTGAGCCGACAGAAGAGTCGCCTCGCCGGGGGCATGCTCCAAAGCCGTCTCCAGGACCTTCAGCTCCTCAGTGACGGGCAGGCTGGCCTTGGACGGATTGTGGCTTTCCTGGCAGTTCAGGTGGTCCTGGACCACTTCGTGATAGTGGTTGACCGCCAGTACAGCCAATGAACTGGGCGCAAACAGAGTGACCAGGTAGAGTGCCGCCACTGCCAGGACAAAGCCCGCCGCCCAGCGCAAATAGGTGGCGGTCGGCTTTACCGGGCGGGGCAGCGCCGACTTGCGCAGGCGTTGGCGCAGGCCGTCCGGCACAGGCTGGGAGGCCCAACTCGCCCGGATCGAGTCGCGAATCTCTTCCTTGAGCCTTTGCTCTTCCTGACAAATATGACAGTGTTCCAGGTGCTGCAGGATTTCCTGAGACGACTCGACTGACAACTCCCCGGAAATGAAGCAATTGAGCAGGCGCTGGGTTTTCCTGCATTCTTTGGGCTGATGCCTGACCATGATTTACTCTACGACCTTTCAGGGAATCTCAGCAGTTCGATTTTCGACAAGCTGTCAATCGTCATGCTGATTGCTGTTGCCCTTTGCCTTGAAAGAACTTCTGACGGAAGAGCTGGCGGCCCCGATTGAGCCGCGACATGACCGTTCCGATGGGCAAATCCAGGATGCGGGAGATCTCGTGATAGCTGAACTGCTCGGCATCGGCAAGGATCAGGATGTTGCGGTAGTGCTCGGGCATTGACTCGATCACTTGCAGGACACGGGCGCTGTCCAGCTTGCGCAGTGCGTCCGGCGGAGTGGAGAGCTTTTCTTCGGGTACATCCTCCAACTCGGCCCACTGGAATTGGCCGGCCCGGCGCAACTGCTTGCTGCGCAGGCGAAAGAGGATTCGAAACAGCCAAGCCTTGCAGTCCGTACCCGGCTGATAACGGTGAAAAGAGGCCCAGGCTTCCTTGTAGGTTTCCTGGAGCAGATCCTCGGCTGCCGACGGGTTCCTGATCATCCCCAAGGCGGATCGATAGAGCGCCTCCAAATGAGGCAGCGCTTCGTCTTCGAAGATCTTGCGTCGCTTGCGGTCGAAGAGCACTCATTCGAT
>JANQFM010000822.1 GCA_028277865.1 Acidobacteriota bacterium | reverse complement strand
TGGTGGGGGAGTCGCAGGAGGTCGTCGAACTGGCGCTCAAAGGGCTGCTGCGTTCATGCGGCATCGATCCTCCCCGCACACTTTGATTTTTGCAGTCGACGATCCTTCGCGACTCGGCCCGCACGCGGCTTCCTCCAGGCCCGACCTCTCCGGGGTGCTTCAAACACTGTCTAAGGGCCGTTTAGTATAATGCTCCCCTCATGACCTCCTTTTTTAGGGATCTGCGTTACGCCGTGCGCAGCTTTACCCAGCGGATCGGCTTTACGACGGTTGTGGTGGTGACGTTGGCCCTGGGGATCGGCAGCAATGTCGCCATCTTCAGCGTGGCCAATGCGGTCTTGTTCCAGCCCCTGCCCTATCAGGATCCGGAGAGGCTGGTGCTGGTGTGGAACCGGTCCTCCAATGCTGAGGCGGGCCGGCGGCTGGTCTCCGGCCCCGACTACCTCGACTACAAGGATCAGGCCACGATGTTGGAGGACTTCGCCGGCGCCTTTGCCATCAACGGCACCATCACCGGGGAAGGGCGGGCCGAGCAGCTTATGATGGGCTGGAGCACCACCAATCTCTTCAAGGTGCTGGGAGTCCGCCCTATTCTGGGGCGCGACTTCAGTGAAGAGGACGCCACTCCCATCGATCCCAAGGACTTCCTGGATCCCAATGTCAAGATACCGCCCGGCCACCTGATCCTGAGCTATGGGCTTTGGCAGCAGAGGTTCGGAGGCGATCCCCAGGTTCTGGGCCGAAGCGTTGAACTGGACGGCCACGCCAACACCGTTGTCGGCGTACTGCCGCGCGATTTTCGGATCTACCTGCCCGCCGACGCGGGCATGCCGACCAACGTCGACGTCTGGAGGGTGCTGCCCATCGACTTCGACACCAATCCTCGCGAAGCTGAGTGGCTCACTGTCGTGGCCCGCTTGAAAGGGGGAGTCACCCTGGACCAGGCCCAGGCAGAGATGGATGCGTTGGCTGCACGACTGCGCGAGCAGTACCAGTTCCATGCCAATGCGGGGCTGCAGATCGAACTCAACTCCATGCACAACGACGTGGTCCGGCACGTACGCCTGAGGCTGATCGCACTGGTCGTCGCAGGCGGCTTCGTTTTGCTGATTGCCTGTTTCAACGTAGCCAATCTGATGCTGGCCAGGGCAGCGGGCCGCCAGGGCGAGATCGCAGTCCGGGCCGCCCTGGGAGGAGGGCAGGGCCGCATCATCCGCCAAATGTTGATCGAAAGCGGAGTCCTTTCCGCCGCCGCCGGAGTGGCCGGTCTTGCCTTGGCCTGGGGCGGCATCCGGATCCTGCTGGCCATGCGGCCGGAGAACCTGCCCCGGCTGGAGCAGATCAGCCTCGATGCCAGGGTGCTCTGGTTCGCGTTGGGCATCACGCTGCTCTCGGCAGTCGTTTTCGGATTGGTGCCGGCCCTCAAGTCGGCCAGTCCGAACTTGGTCAACGCCCTCAAGGAAAGAGGCAGCGAGATGGGCGGGCTCAAAGGCAACAAGCTGCGCATGGCCCTGGTCGTCGTCGAAGTCGCCCTGTCGCTGGTCTTGTTGATCGGCGCCGGGCTCTTGCTGCGCAGCTTCGCCGCCCTTCAGCAGGTGGAACCCGGCTTCC
Source organism: Acidobacteriota bacterium (assembly GCA_028277865.1). Taxonomy (GTDB): domain Bacteria; phylum Acidobacteriota; class UBA6911; order RPQK01; family DATIPO01; genus JANQFM01. The sequence continues at coordinate 2,174 of JANQFM010000822.1, read as the reverse complement.
AGCCCGACAACGTTCTCACCTTTTCCGTGCCGCTGCCGGCCTTCGAATACCGGGAGGCCCAGGGCCGAACCGATTTCTATCTCCGCCTGCGTCAGCGCATCCTGGCCTTGCCCGGTGTCGAAGCGGCGGGAACCGTCACGCCATTGCCGCTGGCGGGCGGCGATCAATACTATGTCTTCTCCTACGGGCCCATCGACGTCACGGAAGACGAGTGGAACCGCAACAAGGCCGATTACCGTTGGGGACTGCCCGGCTACCACGAGGCCATGGGCATCCGGCTATTGGCGGGCCGCTACATGTCCGAGGCGGACAATCAGGAGGGAACCCTCGACATCGTGTTGGTGGACGAAGCGCTGGCCAGGAAAACTTGGCCCGATGAAGATCCCGTGGGCAAGCAGCTTTACGTGGAACACTTCAAAGTCGAAGACTTTTCACTGGAGCGCATCCTGGTCCAGGTGGTTGGCGTGGTGGGGAATGTCCGAAGCGAAAGCTTGGCCGCCGACGGCCGCGAGGCCATCTACTTCCCCCTCCGCTCCTTCGCATACGCTCCCCAAAACTTCGCCGTGCGGGCATCGGCCAACCCGCTCGGATTGGTGAAGGCCGTCCGCAGCCAAGTCGAGGCGATTGACCCTGACGTGCCCGTCGCCGACATGCGCCTCATGCAGGCGTACCTGACCGGCGCCATGGCCCAGACACGGTTTACCCTCACGCTCATCACCTCCTTCGCCGTCTTGGCCCTGGTGCTGGCATCCATCGGCCTTTACGGGGTGATCTCCTACTCCGTGCACCAACGGACCCAGGAGATCGGCGTGCGCATGGCATTCGGGGCTCAGCAAGGCAACATCTTGCGCTTGGTGGTGGGCCAGGGGATGATCCTGGCCCTCAGCGGCGTCGGGATCGGACTGCTGGCAGCGTCCCTCTTTTTCCGCTTGGTGTCGAGCCTCTTCTTTGACGTTACGGCAACGGACCCTGCGACCTTTGCAGGGATTTCCATTCTGCTCTTCGGGATCACCACTGTGGCAAGCTACGTTCCGGCCAGGCGGGCCATGAAAGTCGATCCGCTCGAGGCGCTTCGCGGAAAGCTTCCGGCGCTGTCGTCCAGCGCCAACTCCGGATGAGGCATTACCTGGCGGCAAGGCGGTTGGGTGGGTATGATGAAAGGCATGCATCGGATCATTCTCCTGGCGATCCTTGTCAGTTGCCACTTGGCTGTACAGGGATCCAAAGGGCAGCCGGACTGCGCCCCGGTCGAACTCGCTGCAGGCTCGCCTTCGGGGTCCGATGGCGAGGGCTCGTCCTCGCCCGACAGTGCGTCCTCCTTGGCAGTTGTCAGCTTGAACATGGCCGGCACAACCGATTGGCAAGAGGTGCGGACGGGCTTCGAGTCGGTTCAGGAGGCGCCTCGGGCCGACATCTACCTGCTTCAGGAAGTCGTCAAGGATTCAGCTGACCTGCTGGGGACGGCTTCTGCGTCTCTGGGATACCACTACATGTTCTCGGGCACGGAAAAATGCGGGGACGGGTGCCTGAAGGGCGTGGCCATCTTGAGCCGCTATCCGCTGCTCGATCAGGGAGTGCTGGAACTGCCCCGCAACGACCTGGTGTACAACTTGCGCTGCCGCATCGCTTTGGGCGCCACGGTCGAAACCGCTGTCGGGCCGCTGCGCGTGTACAGCCTGCACCTGGACACCCGCATCAATTCGCGCCGCCGGGTACGCCAGTTGGGTCCGGTCTTCGACGAAGCCGCCAAGTTCGACGGCCCGGCTCTGATCGCCGGAGACTTCAACACCGTCAACATACTTTACATCCGCAGCGTGATCCCCATTCCCTTCCTGCAACTGCAGGGCCGGGCGGTTCGCAAGGCGATGCAGGCGCGCGGGTTTCAAACCCCTTTCCGCAAAACCCGCCCAACCTTCTCCTTTCCCCCCTTGAAGCTTGATTGGATCTACCTGAGGGGGCTGCAAGCTGTCGGCAGAGGGGTCGCCGACATCGAGTTCTCCGACCACCGGGCGCTGTGGGCGCTGCTTGAGAAAGCTCCCTGAACCGCTGCCGTACAGGTTGTCCGGGGCTGTGTCTTAGTGACCAGACCCGCTTCAAACACCGCCCCACCGAGGCAAGCTCGGGTGGTGGCGTCTTCTTTTTGCCGATCCCGTCTGGTCTGCCAAACACGGCCC
>JANQFM010000818.1 GCA_028277865.1 Acidobacteriota bacterium | reverse complement strand
ACAGCTCATCGATGCCCATTGCTTGATAGGTCTGGGCTTTGGTGTTGCGGTCGTAAAGCGCACTGCCGGGAGAAAGCACCTCAACCACCAAATCGGCGCTCGTCAGGTGGGAGGGCGACATACCGGCCAGCCTGCGGGCCGAAACGTACATCAGGTCAGGTTCCACATAAGTGGCCGGCCCGGTCCACAATGCGGTACGGGGAATGTAAAGCCGACCCTCGTCACCACGATCAGCCAGATAGATCGTCAGTGCGCGGTTCAGCTTTGCGCAAGTTTCATTGTGGAGGCCATCCGGCGGGGGGACCATGTAAAGAACGCCTCCGATCAGCTCGAGCTTCTCCCTTCCCGGAGGTTCGGGGAGATCCCAAAACTCCTCCAGCGTGTAGGTCTTGAGAAGAGGTGAGGTAATAATGCTGGCCATCTGCCCGCTATTTTACCACTTCAATCCCAGCAAGCCTCCTCATCCGCTTGGCGACCCATCTCCGGCATGAGATGATGGTCTGCAACAGAGCCTGTAGCGCCGGGGCCGCTGCAAGGGAGAAAAGGCTATGAAGAAGTTCATCTTGATCGGGTTGGCTGTGGTTGCCGTGCTGATTGCAGGGGTCTTCTGGTTCGTTTACTCGTCGTTGGATTCCATTGTCGAGCAAGCCATCGAGCGCCACGGCTCCCAAGCGACCGGCACACGGGTGGAGGTGGGTTCGGTGAGCATTTCGCTCAGTGAGGGTCGGGGCACCCTGCGGAACCTACGGGTGGCCAACCCCGAAGGCTTCTCTTCGGGAGACGCCATATACTTCGCTGAGGTGACCTTGCAGATATCCCTGGGCAGCGTGGGAGAGAATCCGGTCGTCATTGAGGAGGTCTTTATCGACGCTCCCCAGGTGCTCTACGAGCGGAACGAAGAGGGCAACGCCAACATTGACGTCATCCGCGACAATCTTCGCAGGTCCGGCGGCACTGGCGGCTCGGGGCAAGAGGGTGAGCCCACACGGCTGTTCGTCCGCAAGTTTGAGGCCCGCAACGGAAAGATCGAAGTCCATGTTGCACAGCTCGGCGAAGAGATGACGGCTGAGCTTCCCAGAGTCCGGTTGAATGACTTGGGCGGCAGCCAGGGTGCCTTGCCGGGGGAGATCGGCAAGCAGATCCTGGGCGAATTCGCCAAGGCCACCGCCAATGCCGTCGCCCGCCAAGGCATTCAAAAACTCATCGACCAGCAACTGGGAGGCGAGGCTGGCGAAGCTCTCAAGAAGATTCTGGGCAAGTGAGGGTTGAACTGGTGCGGTCAGAGCCGATGCAGCGGCGACCGGATGGTGGACCACTGACGCAAAGCAGTGCTGAGGTTTTCAAGAAATCAAACAAGGGAGGGAATGATGAGGAGCTTTACGATTCGATCAGTTTTTGTCTGCCTGTTCTTGAGCAGTGCCCTTTGGGCGGGCAGTGGGTTGCTGGACCACAGCACCTTTATGGAGATGGAGAGCATCCGCAGCCCGGTCATATCGCCCCAGGGCGATTCCATCGTCTTTTCGCGCAGCTGGGTGGACAAGCGGAAGGACCGTTCGGTGAGCAACCTATGGATTGTCGACGCATCGGGCGAGAAGGTCCGAGAGCTGACCAACGGCAGCTGGCGCGACAGCTCGCCGGCCTGGTCTCCCGACGGCAAGCGGATCGCTTTCCTCTCCGATCGCGACGGCTCCAACCAAATCCATGTCCTCTGGCCGGAGACGGGCGAATTGGCCCAGTTGACCCATCTTGAACAGTCGCCTTCCAGCCTTTCCTGGTCCCCCGACGGCAAGCAGCTCGCCTTCACCGCCTTTGTCCCCGACAAGCGCAAGATCCTTCCCGTCAAGCTGCCGGACAGGCCCAAAGGCGCCCAGTGGGCCAAGCCCGCCACCGTCATTGACCGTCTCAGTTGGCGCCGCGACGGTCGGGGGCCGGTTGCGCCCGGCTTCAGTCACGCCTTTGTGATCGACGCAATGCTGGGTGGCACTCCCCGTCAGGTGACCAGCGGCGATTACAACCACAGCAATCCCCAGTGGTCGGCCGATGGCCGAACCCTCTACGTTTCGGGGATCCGAAAGCCTGAGGCCGAATACCTGCGCAACGACAGCGAGATTTACTCCATCGACCTGCAGTCGCTGCACATCACCGCCCTCACCGACCGCAAAGGGCCCGATCAGCAGCAGGCGGTTTCGCCCGACGGCAAGTGGATCGCTTACACCGGGTACGACGACAAGCGCTACACGCGCCACCTGTCGGACCTCTACCTGATGGACGCCCAAGGCGGCAACAAGCGCCTTTGGGCCGGCAGCCTGCCCAATTCCCCTGCCAGCCTCAATTGGTCGGCCGACAGCTCGGGCGTCTACTACCTGATGGGCGAGGCCGGCAGCTACAACCTTTACTTCGCCCCCCTGCAGGGCGAGGTCCGAAGAGTGACCGAAGGGATCCACACCATGAGGGGCCTCTCCATCTCCAAGCAGGGATTGGCCGCCACCGTGGCCTCCGACTTCCAACAGCCCGGTTACCTGGCCACCTTCGACGTTGCCCGCCCGGCTCGCCTCAGCAAGCTGGTGGACGTCAATCAGGACGTCTTGGCGGGCCTCACATTGGGCGAAGCCGAGGAGTTGTGGTTCACCTCCAAGGACGGCTTGAAGGTGCAGGGCTGGCTGATCAAGCCGGCCAACTTCGACCCGGACAAGAAATACCCCATGCTGCTCTGGATCCACGGTGGGCCCTGGTCGATGTATTCGGTGGGCTTCAATTGGTCCTTCCAGAATTTTTCAGCCCAGGGGTACGCCCTGCTCTACACCAATCCCCGCGGCAGCACGGGCTACGGGCAGGACTTCGTCAACGGCATTCAATACTCCTACCCAGGCAAGGATCATGACGACTTGATGGCGGGGGTGGACGCCGCGCTGGCCAAGGGCTGGATCGACGAGGACAACCTGTTCGTGTGCGGCGGCAGCGGCGGAGGCGTGCTGACCGCCTGGGCGGTGGGGCACACCGACCGTTTCAGGGCGGCCGTGTCGATGCGCCCGGTCATTAATTGGCATTCCTTTGTAGGCACCACCGACGGGGCGGGCTGGTACGATCAGTTCCGCAAATACCCTTGGGAGGATCCCATGGAATTCGCCGTCCGCTCGCCGTTGCACTACGTGGCCAACGTCACTACGCCCACCATGGTGATGACCGGCGAAGAGGACCTGCGCACTCCCATGAGCCAAAGCGAGGAGTACTACCGGGCCCTCAAGATGCTCAAGAAGGAGACGCTGCTGGTGCGGGTTCCCGGCGAGTATCATGGCTGGCGCCGCCCCTCACACCGACTGCTGCAGCAGCTATACTTGCAGGCCTGGTTCGAAAAGCACCGGGTGCATCCCGAAAAGGAAAAGCCGACCGTAGAAGAGGGCCGCTAGCAATTTTTGCCACCGAGGCACAGAGTGCACAGAGAAGAATCAGGAAATGCTCTCTGATCTCTGTGTCTTTGTGCCTCTGTGGCTTTTGCTTTTTGGTCTGAGGCGCTGCCTCTCTGCGTCTTCTCCCTGCCTTCTTTAGCGGTTGAATCCCCATGCCCACCTCCAACCTTCATTCACTCTTCATCCTTTCTTAATCTTCCTGTGACCCGACCCTCGTAGCTTTGCCCCGTTCTTGGGGGCGCCGTCTTCGTGCCCTCCGGAACTTGACCCTTGCCGGGGCAAACAAACCGCAATCGTTGAGATTGAAAGAATCGAGGAGGAGGGCAGTGCAATTGAGATTTTTAGGGGCGTTGGCCCTGACATCTTTTTTTCTGGCGACCGCGGCTGGGTTTTCCCAGCAGAACGGGACCGCGGCCAAAGGCGTTTTGACGGGATTTGTGCTCAATGTCGGCAACGGAGATCTGCTGCATGACGTTGTCCTTCTGTTCGAGCCTTACGGGCTGAAGGCCAAGACAGACATTGACGGGCTGTACAGCATCGAGCTGCCGCCGGGCAAATACACCATCACCGTGAACCGGGAACGCTTCTTGGAATACAAGGTGGAGCAGGTCGAGGTCAAGATAGGCGAAACGACCCTGCAGGACGTGGCGCTCAATCCCGAGAACCTCAGCCTTCAAGAGACAGTCGAGGTCGTCGCCAAGGCGGAAAAGGCCAGCAACCAGGCGCTGCTGGTGGAGAGGAAGTCGGCGGCTACCTTGACCGACGCCATCGGGCGCCAGGAGATGTCACGCACCACCGGCTCGGATGCAGCTGATGTCATGGCCCGCGTCACGGGCGTGTCGATCGTGGACAGCAAATATGTCTTCGTCAGGGGGTTGGGAGAGCGCTACAGCTCCACTCAGCTCAACGGCAGCGTCATCCCCTCCACCCAGCCCGACAAGAAGGTCGTCGCCATGGACCTTTTCCCCGCCAGCCTGTTGGAGAACATCCAGACCGAGAAGTCCTACATGCCCGACCAGCCGGGAGAGTTTGCCGGGGGAGTGGTCAAGGTCAACACCATCGACTTCCCCCGCCAGAAGAACTTCAAGGTCAGCTTCGGCAACGGCTTCAACAGCCAGACCACCTTCAAGGCCTTTCAGGACTATCCAGGGGGCGACTACGACTTCTTCGGCTTCGATGACGGAACCCGCAACCTGCCCAGCATCATCCCTTCTGAACGGATCGTGCCGGCCACCCGCTTCTCCCCTGGATTCAGCCCCGAGGAACTGCAGCAATTCGGCCGCGCCTTTTCCAACGTGTGGGAGTTCAACAGCAACGACGACGCGATGCCGGCCCAGAAATTCAATTTCATCGGCGGCAATACAATCGGTCGTTTCGGCTTCGTGCTGGCCCTCAATCACCAGACCGGATTTCAGACCCAGCATGAAAAACGGACCTTTTACTCCGTGGGGACCGGCGAGGAACTGGAAGTTCAAAACGACTACGACTTCCTGATCGGCACCCAGTCAGCACGCACCTCGGCCACTGCCAATTTCGCTTTCCGGCTGACCGACAGCAACAAGCTGCTCTTTCGGAACTTCTACACTCACGATTCCGATGACGAGGCGCGCACCTTCCAGGGGCTCAACCGCGACGTCGGCGAAGAGATCCGCAACTTCCGCTTGCGGCTCACCGAAGAGTCGATCTATTCGGGGCAGTTCGGCGGCGAGCACTATTTCGACCTTTTCGGTGGCAGCCTATTGGAGTGGGGGGTCACCCGGGCCCGTTCCACCCTGGAAGACCCGGACCTTCGCGAGACGCTCTACGAGTTCGATGGCAGTACGGGCGAATTTGTGCTGGCCGATGAAAGCCAGAGCGGTTTCAGGCAGTTCATCAATCTGGCCGAAGAGATCTGGGAGCCCTCCGTCAACCTGACCAAATTCTTCTATGGCGCCGGCATCACAGGCAGCTTCAAGGTCGGTGCCCTGTACCGCAGCCGCAGCCGCGATTTCAGCGCCCGGCGCTTTCGCCTCGTGCCCATCTCACTTCGGGAGATCGACACCACCGCATCCCCGGAGCAGATCTTCGCGCCCGAGAACATCCGGCCCGACGGCTTTCAATTGCGCGAGGAGACCCGCAACACCGACGCCTACGACGCAAAGCAATTGAACCGGGCCTTTTATGGGATGCTGGACGTGGCCTTCGGGCCATGGAGATTTGTGGGCGGCGCGCGCGCCGAAACCGACACTCAGCGGGTGACCTCCTTCGATCCCTTTTCGCCCGATCGCTCTCCGGTGACCACCGAATTGAACAACACCGACGTGCTGCCCAGCGTCAACGTGATCTACAAGCTTTCCCCTCAGATGAATCTGCGGGGATCCTTCAGCCAGACGCTCAACCGTCCCGAGTTCCGCGAATTGGCGCCCTTCGACTTCACGGATGTGGTGGGCGGACGGACCGTGTTCGGATTCGAGGATCTGGAGAGGGCCACCATCCTTAACTACGATGTACGCTGGGAATGGTTTCCCACCTCCACGGGCCTGATCTCGGCCAGCTTCTTTTACAAGGATTTCGACAATCCCATCGAACGCGTAGTGGAATCGACGGCCCAGTTGAGGACCACTTTCCGCAACGCTGAAAGCGCCCGCAACTTTGGCTTCGAGTTCGACTTCCGGCGCGACCTTGGCTTCGTTTCCTCCCGCTTGAGCAACCTGAGCGCCAA
>JANQFM010000802.1 GCA_028277865.1 Acidobacteriota bacterium | reverse complement strand
CTTGGACTCCCCTCATCCGGTAGACTGGAGCAGAAAGGAGAAGCCGTCTTTATCGTTTCAAGCTTGCTGCTCAGTGCATTATTGAGCGCCGCGCCCTGGCAGGAGGCCGTTGTACTGGGAGAGCCTGTCGAAAAGGTTGAATGCCAGGAGGCGCCCGGCCAAAGCTACGCCCTTTACTTGCCTTCCGACTACACCCCTGAAAAGCAGTGGCCCATCCTTTACGCATTCGATCCGGCCCGGCGGGGCATGCTGCCCGTCGAGCTCTTCCGGGAGGCGGCCGAGCGGCACGGATTCATCATCGCCAGTTCCAACAATTTCCGCAGCGACCAACCCACTCCCGACGGGGCCATGGCGGCCCAGGCGGCCATCTGGAACGACACCCATTCCCGCCTTTCCATCGATCCCCGCCGTATCTACTCGACCGGATTCTCTGGCGGCGCCCGCATCTCCTGGATGTTCGAATACCGCACCGAAGGCTTTCCTTTTGCCGGAATCATCGGAGTAGGGGCCGGATTGCCGGGGCAGAAGATCCCCAAAGCCTGGGATCCGTCTCAGATGTCTTATTACGGGCTGGCGGGAGAGACCGACTTCAACTACTACGAAATGCGACAGCTGGACGAGATGCTCGAAAAAAGAGGCGTCCCCCATCGCTTTACTGCTTTCGACGGCGCTCACCAGTGGCCTCCCAAGCAGCTCTGCAACCAGGCTCTGGAATGGATGCAGTTGCAGGCCATCCGGCGCGGTTTGGCCCCTCACAAGCAGGCGTTTATCGAGGCTTACTTGGCACAGCAGCTCGCTCAGGCCTTACGGGCCGAACAGGAGGACCGGCTGATCGAAGCCTACGAGATCCTCACAGCGGCCTCCAGGGACTTCGAAGGGCTGAAGGAGTCTTCAGGAATTGAGCACCGGTTGGACCGCCTCAAAGCCTCCAAAGAGCTGTCGCGACGGCTCAAGAAGCGCAGCAAGGAACGAAAAAAGGCGTCACAGTACCAGGAGAAGGCGCTGAGAGTGCTGGACCGGATCCGCAACGGCGAGCGCGGCGACCTTCCCGGGCTGAGGGAAGTGCTTTTCAGCATGCAGTTGCGCACCCTGCTCAAGAAGGGCGCCAGCCAGGATCACCAAGAGCGGTTGGCCGCTTGGCGCGTGCTGGAATCGATCTACGTCCAGACCGTCTTTTACATGCCCCGTGAATTCAAGAATCAAGGTGATTTGCAGCGAGCCGCCTTGTGTTTGGAGGTCGCCGCCCAGATCAAGCCCGACAACCCCCGCCCCTGGTACAATCTGGCCCGCGTCCAGGCCCAATCCGGACGCCACGGTTCGGCTCTCGAGTCGCTGGGCAAGGCACTGGATTCCGGTTTCTCCCGGCTGGATTTGCTGGAAAACGATTCGGAATTGACGCCGCTGC
>JANQFM010000787.1 GCA_028277865.1 Acidobacteriota bacterium | reverse complement strand
CTGCCCCAGCGCGTGAACGCCTGCATCCGTTCGCCCCGCCCCCACCCAATTGGCCGCCTGGCCCGTCACTTGCTCGGTGGCTGCCTTCAGCCGTCCCTGAATCGTGTCCCGATCCCTCTGAATCTGCCAACCTGAGTAACGGGTTCCCCGATACTGAACAATGGCCCGAAATTTTTGCATGGGGAGGGCATCGGATTTCGCGCCAAGCCGCAAAAAGCGAAGGCGGTCTTTTCTCTCCTTGCGCCTTGGCGTCTTGGCGCGAGATCCCTTTAGTAATTGTCGCCGTCAAGCAGATTGCCCAGGCCGCCCAGCACCGAACCCTCGCCCTTGGATCCGCCCTGTTGGGGAGCGGCGGCCAGCATGCGTCCGGCCAGACGGGAAAAGGGGAGCGACTGCAGCCAGATCCTGCCGGGCCCGCGCAGGCGGGCGAAAAAGATTCCCTCCCCGCCGAACAGGGCCGACTTGATGCCGCCCACCTGCTGGATGTCGAAGTCGACCGTCTTGGTGAAGGCCACAATGCAGCCTGTATCCACGTGCAGGGTCTCGCCCGCTTGCAGCTCGCGCTCCACCAGGGTGCCGCCGGCGTGGACGAATACCAGCCCGTCGCCGTCCAGCTTCTGCATGATGAAGCCTTCGCCGCCGAAGAGGCCGGTCAGGATCTTGCGCTGGAAGAAGATTCCGATCTGAACGCCTTTGGCGGCGCACAAGAAGCTGTCCTTCTGGCAGATCAGGGTTCCGCCTACGTCGTCCAGGTCCACTGGCAGGATGTTGCCGGGATAGGGGGCGCCGAAGGCCACATGGGCCTTGCCGTGGCCGTTGTGGGTGAAGACGGTCATGAAGAGGCTTTCACCGGTAAGCAGGCGCTTTCCGGCGCCCAGCAGCTTGTCCATGAAGCCGCCCGTCTGGTTGCCGTCGCCGAAGATGGTCTTCATCTCGACTGCTTCGTCCTTGTACATCATGGCGCCCGCCTCAGCCACGGCGCTTTCGCCTGGATCCAGTTCGACTTCCACGAACTGCATCTCGTGCCCCCTGATCTCGTAGTCGATCACGTCGGCGCCGGGTAGGTTGATGGCCGGAGGCGGTGCTCCTGTGACCGCTCCTGCGCCGGAAAGCTCCGGAATCTGGCCGATGGGCAGCCATTCGGCCATGCCTTCCCGCCAGGCGTGGCCATTGGGGTTGGAGCGGGCGTGCTGCGCCGCCTGAGGCGCGTCGAAGGGACCGGACTGCTGTCCGCCATAACTGAAATACCACTGTGACATCGTTTCATACTCCTTTTTGTTATCGTGGCGGCCCGGAGGTGTGGGAGCTGTCCAAGCCGGCTTTCAGCTTTGAGCCTGCCCTTGCAGGTCTTCAAGGGCGCCATCTCGCAGGGACACGCGGCGTGTGTCCGCTCTCGTTTTTCATCGTCTCTCGAAACTGCGCCCAAACTGCCCAACTCATGTGAAACGAGCTTCGATATCCGTGCGTGCCGATTCGTCCAGACCCAGGCGGCGGGCCAGGCGCTGCAGGAAGTCTCGTTCCGCCTGGCTGTCCACTTCGATGGCCAGCAAGGAGGCCGCATAGACCTGTTCCCGCAACTCGGAGGTCAGGCCGGCAGGCAAAAGGGAGTCCATGGGGCGGGGGTGATCGAGTTCCTGCTCCATGAAACGGCGTTCCTCCTCCCCGAATCCGGCCTCCTCAACCTGACTGAGGATGCTGCTGCGCTCCTGCTCGTCCAATCGGCCGTCGGAATGAGCGGCCGCAATCATGACCCGGATCAGCAGCAGGGCATTTTCCTGGCGGGCCGTGTTCGAAGGGGCAGCAGCCGGCGGCGGTGGAGGAGGAGGCGGAGATGCGCCCACCTTGCCTGGAGGAGGCGGTGGAGGAGGCCCGGAAGGGACTCTTGGTGAACCGGGCGGCCCGGGCGGCGGAGGAGGCCCAGCAGCCGACTTCTGGCTGAAGTGCTCAAAGGCGGCAAAAGCCAGGCCGATCGCACCCATGCCCAAAGCGGCCTTGGTACCGGTACCCACACCAGGACGCATCAGCTTTCGTACCATCCGAGGGCTCTTGCGCCGAATCTTGCGTTGGATCAACCCGCCCAAAAGCTGTTCGGCATCAAACATCCAGCACAGTTTAGTGCAAAAGACGGGCTTGGGAAAAGGGATGGTCAGGCAGGGGGCGTGAGCACAGAGATGCTATCTGATCCTCGTCGTCTCCGCGACTCTGTGCGCAGCTTTCTTATCCGTATCCTTCACAGAAGATGTCGATCATGAGGCGGGGATCGCCCAGCGGGTAGAGCACAGGGCAGGTGGCGCCGCAGGCGATGTACTGGCGGACCTTTTTCTTGACCTCCTCGGCCGAGCCGCTGGCGGTGCACATCTGCACCACGTCGTCGGGCACCAGCCGCATGGCCTTTTCGATCTCCTCTTCGCTGGCCGGCCAGCTCAGCACCCGGTGAATCTCGTCCAGCAGCTCCTGGCTGACGCCGCTGGCCTTCATCAGGTGAGGCTGCTGGCCCAGGTACTGGGTGATCATCTTACGCGCCGCGTCCAAAGCCTTCTTGCGGTCGTGGTCGACCGAGCAGATCACCAATTGGGGACGGTCGATCTGCTCGATGCTGCGCCCGGCCTTCCTGGCGCCTTTTTCCAGGGCTTCCATGGCACGGGTGTTGTAGTCGGGGTGAACCAGGTAGTTGAGCAGCACCCCGTCGGCGATCTCGCCCGTCAGCTCCATCATCATCATGCCGGTGGCGCCGATGTAGATGGGGACGTTGCGGGGCGTCTTGCGGCCGTAGACGACGTCCAATCGGACTCCCTCGACCTGGTGAAAATCACCTTGGAAAGTGACTTCCTCCATTTTCAACAGGCGCCGCAGCACCTCGACCGTTTCGCGCATGGCGCCCAGGGGCCGGCTGCGGTCGATGCCCACCTTGCGGGCCAGCGGATCCCACCAAGCGCCGATCCCGCACAGGATTCGGTCGGGCGCCAAGTCGTCCAGGGTGAGGAACGTGGAGGCCAGCAGGCCAATGTTGCGCGTCCAATTGTTGATCACTCCGCTGCCCACCTTGAGGGTGGAAGTGTGGGAGGCGAAGGCGGCCATGGGAACGATGGCGTCCCGCACCAAACGGCTTTCGGCTTGCCAAACGGCCTCAAAGCCCTTCTCTTCGGCGTAGCGGACGAGTTCAATGCCTTGGGAAAGTTCGTGGGCGTCCTGCAGGTAAAGGGCGAGGCGGTCTTTGCTCATAGCGACTTAGTTTCGCGCAAAGACGCAAAGGACGCAAAGAAAAGGATGAGAAAGGTGGGAAGGAGGCCGCGCAATCGGCACGGCCTCCTCGGTCAGCCCAAGATCTGAGGCTAGTTGTTGCCAATCGTTTCGGCTGGATTGGCCCTTTCGAAATCCGGATCTTCGCGCGGATCCGGTCCCCAGGGGCAGTGGCAGTGCTTGCAGGCGAACCTTTGCCAGCACACCGTATCGTCGGGGTCGCCCCAATTGGCGGTGAAGTCGCAGTGGCATTCCGGGTCGCAGATGACGCTTCCGGGAGGCCCTCCGGCGTGGCAGTCGTCGATCGGCTGCGCGATCTTCTCCGTGCTGGAGGTCCGGGCCAGGACGCCGTTTTGCAGGGTGAAGCCGGGATGGAAATTGCTGGGGCCCGGGATCACCGTCTCGGCGTGTCCGTCGCCGTCCACATCCACCTGCGCATAGTTTGGCGCCGACTGGGCCGTGTAGCCCGGCTCCCGTGCCCAGACCGAGTGGTTGGGCGCGAATCGGACGCTTTGCAGGAAGACCAGAGGCTGGCCGCCCTGAAGCGGGGTGAAGGTGACCTTGGCGTCTACAGCCAAGGTGGCTGAGTAGGCGCCGCTGTTGAGGTCATCCGTACGCTCGATGCGCATCGAGGTGACAGGCTGCTCCCCATTGAGGCGAATGGTGGCGTGGAACTGCCCGCATTCGGTTTCGAACGGTTCCATGCTGGCCAGGGAAAGGGCCAGGAATTTGACTCGCGTTGTGGCTACGCCATCCTTGCTGAAGACCGCATCATCCATGCGATGGATGAT
>JANQFM010000779.1 GCA_028277865.1 Acidobacteriota bacterium | reverse complement strand
TTGCCCCAGTGCATGGTAGGTTCGTGCCAACAAAAGGTGCAGGGAAGGATCCCCTGGCGCATAGCTGCGCGCCCGCAAAAGCCGATTCAGCGCTGCACTGGGCTGGTTGTTTTCCAGCAGCAAGCCGGCCAGCCGAATGTGAGCCTGCTCATTGCGGGGATAGCTGCGCAGCTCCTGCTGCAATGCTTGTATCGCTTGATCCTTGCTGCCCTTTTCGAGGTGGATTTGAGCCAGCCAGAAGTGAGCCGATGGAAAGCGCGGGTCGCGGCTGAGAACGGCCTCGAATTGGCGTTGGGCCTCCTCGGATTGGCCGCGCTCCAGCTCCAATCGTCCCAGGTAAAGACGGGCCGTCAAGCCGTCAGGGTCGGTCTCGACCGCCGTTCGAAAGGCTGGGGCGGCCTGATCCAACTTGCCCTGTTTCATCAAGGCGATCCCCAGGTCGAGCCGAATGCGCGAATTGCCGGGATCCAGCTCGAGAGCCCTCTGAAATTGAGCTTCGGCGGTCGGATACTGCTTAAAAGCGACGAAGGTCAGCCCGTAAAGGTATCGGCAAGGGGCACAATCCGGATCCCGTTCCAGCGCCCGACGCGCCAGCGAATTTGCCTGACCGAAACGGTTATTGCGGAATTGCTCCTGAGCGGCAGCAAAGTAGGCGTTGTCTTCCTGGGCAAGCGCGAGTCCGCCACCGAACAGCAGGAAAACAGACGTGAAACGCAGCGCTTGTCCCATGAGAAGTCCTGGGCCTCAGTATACTGCAATCCTGCTATCAGCCATTCGCTGCCTTTGCCTCTTGGGGCTGGATCTCCTATCCTTCATCCATGTCAATAAGACTGCGATATGGATTCTCAATTTTGTCGGCGACTCAAGCGATCCTTGTCCTCTCTCTGCTCCATGGGCAGCAAGCCTCACCGCCATTGCTCTCGGAGCCCGTCATCGCAGCGCTGGCCGAGGAGCTGTCAGGTGAAAACGCCCATCGAGTCGTTCAGCAGCTGACCCAGTGGCACCGCATGCGGGGCTCTGAAGGCTTCGCTTCCGCAACCGGGCACATCCGGCAAGAACTTGAGCAATACGGGTTGGAGGGTGTTGAAGTTTGGAGCTTCCCTGCCGATGGGGAGGTGTTTTACGGCACTCAACGATCGCGGCCGGCCTGGGATGCTGAATTCGCCGAACTCTGGGAATTGAGCCAAGCCGAGGACGGCAGCTGGAAACCCGAAAAGCGCATCGCATCCTGGGAGGCGCGTCCCATCAGCCTGGCCCAGGACAGCGCCTCAGGCAGCGCCGACGCAGCCTTGCTGATTGACGTGGGCGCCGGAACCAGCCTGGAGGACTACCGTGGCAAGAGGATTCCGGGAAATCTGGTCCTGACCTCCTCGCAGCCAGGCGCCGTCTCGGAACTGGCGGTGAAGACCTTCGGCGCCGCCGGGGTCGTCTCTTACGCACAGAACCAACGCAGCGCTTGGTGGAAAATGGACGAGGATTTGGTCCGCTGGGGCCACTGGAACACCTTCCCGCCTCCCGCCACCTTCGCCTTCATGGTCTCCCTTAAGCAGGCTCGTTCTTGGCAGCAGCGCTTGGCGCGCGGCGAGGAGATCCGCTTCGATGCCGAGGTGCGGGCAGGCCAGCACCCGGGCAGCTACGACATCGTAACGGCCGTCATCCCAGGGAGCCACCCTCAGTTGAAGGAGCAGGAGATCGTCTACTCCTGCCACCTCGATCACCAGCGCCCCGGCGCAAACGACAATGCCAGCGGCTGTGCGACCGTCCTGGAGGTGGCCCGCGGCCTTTCCAAGCTGATTCGGGAAGGCAAGGCTCCGCCTCCGCTGCGCAGCCTGCGCTTCGTCTGGCCTCCTGAAATCGAAGGCACCCTGGCCCTTCTCAATGGGCGCTCCGGCTGGGCGGAAAAGGTGCTGGCCGCCATTCACCTGGACATGGTGGGCGGCGGGCCGGTCACCAAAGCCGAGTTTCACATCACCCGATCTCCCAAGAGCCTGCCCACCTTCATCAATGACGTGGCCGAGGCGTTCGGAGACTTCGTCAACCGTCAATCGGCTCTTTACGCCGACACGGGCCGGGCGGCCTACCCCTTCGCCTCCCCCGAAGGCGGCCGCGAAGCCCTCAAGGCCGCCATGGTGGACCTGACGTTGGGCAGTGATCATCAGGTCTACAGCGAAGGCTCCTTCCGCATCCCCGCCATCTACCTCAATGATTGGCCCGACCGATACATCCACACCCATGCCGACCGCCTTGCCAACATCGATCCCACCCGTCTGCTGCGCTCCGCCTTTGTAGCAGCCGCATCCGGGTACTTCCTGGCCGGGATGGACACCGCTTCGGCGGAAAAAATCGCCGTCCTGCTGCAACGCCAGGCTCTGCGTCGGACCTCCCTGCTGCTGGAGCGGATGGAAGAGGTTCCCGCTTCAGAAAAGGCTAACCTAATGCGCTTTCACTTCGAGTTCCAGTTGGCCAAGCTGAGGTCTCTGAGCCGTTTCATGCAAGTGCCTCTCCAGGTTGAACGGGGATCGACCAGGTTTCTGCAGTCCTTGCACCTGACAGTCGGCGGTGGCCGATTCCCGTCCCGGCAGCCTGACATGGGAGGCGGCGCAAGTGGGATCGTTTACCGGCGCGCCGAAAACCCCAAGGGGCCCATGTCGGCTTTCGGCTACAGCTATTTGGGTGATCACCTGTCGCGCCGCAAACTCCCCCAGCCTCGCTTGACGGGCTATCAGGGATTGTGGGGAAACGGAGGGGAATACGCTTACGAGGCTTTGAACCTGGTGGACGGCCAGCGATCGGTTCAACGCATCCGGGACGACCTCTCGGCAATTTACGGCCCGGTTCCGCTGGATTTGGTGGCGGAGTTTTTGGACACGCTGCACAAAGTGGGAATTGTGGAACGTTGAGCCCGCTGACAAGAGGAAAATAAGCGTGAAAACCTGGAATCCGGCCTGCTTTCAATTGCTGGCAGCTTCCAGAATGCTGCCGACTCTCTGATCCAAATCGACCAGATGGCCTTCCCCGATCTTGAGCCTTCCTTCGAGGTAATCGTAGGAATGCTTGACGAGTGCGCGCATCTCCGTGAAGCCTCCTCGGACTTCGTGCTGAAACCGGCCTTGCTTTCGGCCAACAGCTTGCAGCCCCTCGGCCACAGCCTGGATCCTGCTGCGAAGCTCCTCCACCAGGACATTGGTGTGACGGATGTCGGTTTCCAGCCGGTCCAATCGTTCATCGACCTCGACAAAACGCTGCACCATCCCATCCAGGCGCTGCTCGACCTTTCCCAGGCGCTGCTCAACCTTGTCCAGGCGCTGCTCGACCTTGTCCAGGCGCTGCTCGACCTTATCCAGGCGTTCCTCGATATTGTCCAGGCGCTGCTCGACTTTGCCCAGGCGGCGCTCCATCCCATCCAGGCGTGCGTCGACTTTCTGAAACTGCAGGTCGATCTTCTCGAAACGCAGGTCGAGCACATAAAGGAGTTTGCTGTGTTGCTTCCCGAAGTCGTCCAAGTGGCTGTCAACGCCGTCCAGCCGCCCTTCCAGGCCGTCCAGCCGCCCCTCGACGCTGTCCAATCGCCCTTCGACGCTGTCCAGCCTCCCCTGGAAGACATCGAATCGCTCCTGCATGTCATCAAAGCGCCCGAAGATGACGCCGAACCGCTGCTCAAGGAATTCTG
>JANQFM010000768.1 GCA_028277865.1 Acidobacteriota bacterium | reverse complement strand
CTCCGCCGGGGCGGGCCCGACGGTGGCGTTTTGCCATGCTTCATGGCACGTGCTTGCTTCAAATCAGCAGTATTGGGACGGGTTAACCGAATATGTACGTTGCCCAAAACATGTGTTCTTTGCGACTTTGCGGCTTTGCGCGAAACTCGGGAATCCGTTCGGCATGCACTTAGTTTGAGGACTAGTTCCGGTTTCCAGTCTCCGGTTTCCCCGATCCCGAATGCGCTATGCTTGCCGCTGCCATGTTGAACCGCCCTGCCCAATCCGGGCCTGTGAACACAACGAGGCCACCTCACAAGCCGATTCCTGTTTGGAGGCCTCCCATTCCCAAGGAGCACGGTGCCTGGGCATTGCTCTATGGGCCGTTCGTCATCACCTTGCTGGCCTTCGGACGGGCCGATTGGCGGACGCCGCTATTCTTGCTGGCTCTGACGTCCCTCTTCTTGGCTCACGAGCCCTTGTCGCGGTTGGCCCGGCCCAGCTCAGCTTCGACAGCGCCTGCAAGGCAGGCCTACTGGCACCGCTGGATCATGCTTGAGATGGCGGCCACGCTCGCATCAGGAAGCTTATTGATTTGGCTTTACGAACTCTGGATCCTTCCTCTCATTGGCTTGATTGCGGCCGTCCCTTATTTGATACACCTGAGACTGGTCTCTCGGCGCCAGGAACGCCTTGTCGCGGGGGAACTGCTGGGAATCTTGGGCCTGACGGCCGCCGGCGCTCCGGCCACCTACTATGTGATGCAACAGAGGCTGGACTCGACGGCATGGCTGCTGTTGCTGGTCAACTTCCTCTATTTCTCGAGCGCCGTTTTTTACGTCAAGATGCGTGTCAGCCCCTTTTCCCGCAAGGAGGATGAGCGACAACGCCGGCGCCAATGCCTCATTTTCCATCTCTTCCTGCTGGCTTCCGTAACGGCTTTGGTAGCTGCAAAGCTGAGCCATCCTCTGATCCTGCTCGCCTTTGCACCCATACTGATCCGTGCCTTCTGGGGCCTGTCCCAAAGGGGAGGACGGCTCAACCTGAAGAGGATCGGCTACGGCGAAGTGGCCTTCACAGTCCTGTTCGTGGTTTTCTCGGTATGGGCCTGGCGGGCGGGCTGAAGATTTCATGCCGAGGTCCAACGTCCAAGGTCAAGCAGAGGGAGGTCCGCTTTTCTTCCCCTCTTGCGTCTCTGCGCCTCTGCGTGACCAAGGTCTGCAGAATGCACTATCTTGAAGTGGAGATCGAGGTCACCGGACACTGACAAGGGCAACCTTTCTCCTTGGGGCAGGGTCCAAACTGGCTGTGAACCATCGCAGCCGCAGCAGCGCTTCCCCATGCGGAGGAGGCGCCCCATGAACAGTTTTCAGCAGGACTTCCAAAAGGGCTTTCGGATGATGGCCCGCAATCCCGGTTACACGCTCGCCGCAGTGATGGCCTTGACCCTGGGCATCGGCGCAACCAGCGCCATCTTCTCGGTGGTCAACGCAGTCCTACTGCAGCCTTTCCCCTACCTGGATCCGCAGGATCTGGTCATCGTTTGGGAACGGCAGATGCAGTACAACCTGCCCCGTATGTACGCCTCTCCCCCCAATTATGTCAATTGGCGCGAGCGGAACGAGGTCTTCTCCGAAGTTGCCGCCTTTCGGCCGACCGGCTACTTTCTCAATCTGGACGGCGAGCCGCTGCGTGTCGAAGGTGCCCGAGTGACCTCCAGCCTCTTCTCAGTCCTGCAGGCTTCCCCTCAGCAAGGTCGGCTTTTCAACGCTCGTGACGACCAGCCCGGCAGCCAGCCGGTGGTGCTGCTCAGCCACCGCCTCTGGCAGAGCCGATTCGGTGGTGATCCCGATCTGGTGGGCCGCAGCATTCCCATCAGCGATCTGCTCCATACCGTGGTGGGGATCATGCCCCAGGGGTTCGATTTTCCGCCCCCCATTATCGAGGAAGGCAGGGCTCCGCTTCGCAAAGCCGACATGTGGGTCCCCTTTCGGATGGATATGAAGAACGGGCAGCGCGCCGCCCACTTCATGACCGTCATTGCAAGGCTGGACAAGGGGGTGACGTTGCAGCGCGCCCAGGGCGAGATGGATCGTATCGCCTCAGGCCTGCAGCAGCGCTATCCGGAGAGCAACCGGGGCTGGGAGGTTCGATTGGTTCCCATGCACCAGCAAGTGGTGGGCGAAATCCGGCCTTCCCTGATCCTGTTGATGGGAGCCGTGGGGCTGTTGCTGCTCATCGCCTGTGTCAACGTGGCCAACCTGCTGCTGGCTCGGGGAACGGCCCGTCAAAAGGAATTCGCCATCCGCTCCGCCTTGGGTGCGGGCCGCTGGAGGCTCGTCCGCCAGCTGCTCACCGAAAGCCTCTCGCTTTCACTGCTGGGGGGCGTGGCCGGGCTGCTGCTGGCGTTGGGCGGTATGCGTTTTTTGGTCCAAGCGGCGCCCGGTAACGTACCCCGCCTGGAAGAGACCTCCTTGGACGGATGGGTGATGGGCTTCACCCTTCTGGTGACCGTCGCCACCGGCGCAATCTTCGGGCTGGCACCGGCCCTGCAGGGTTTTTCTCCCCGCCTCAGCCAGCGTCTCAAAGAAGGTGGCCGAACGCCCTCGGAGAGCCGTTCCAGCGGACGGCTGCGCTCCGGCCTAGTCGTGCTGGAAGTGGCTCTTTCGCTGTTGCTGCTGGTGGGCTCCGGGCTGCTTTTTCGCAGCTTTTTGCAGCTGCGCGGGGTGGAAAGCGGCCTCCAGCCTGCCAACGTCCTGACCGCCCGGGTCACCCTTCCTTCGGGCCGATATGCCGACAGCAGCCAGAGAACCGAAGCCTACCGCAGCCTGCAGGCCCGCCTGTCGGCCCTGCCTGCAGTCGAGTCCGCCGGATTCATTTACGACATACCCCTGGCAGCCGACCGGCAAGGCACAAGCTTCACCATTGAAGGGGAACCGCCCCCGCCTGTCGAGGAGAACCGCCAAGTCAACTTCAGTTTCATCACCCCCGGATACTTCGAGGCCATGGGGATCCCCCTGCTGCAAGGCCGTCCCATCAGCCCTCAAGACGGTGCCGAGGCGGAAAAAGTCATTCTGATCAACCAATCCCTGGCCGAACGCTTCTTTGCCGGCCGGAATCCCGTCGGGCGACGCCTTTTCATGGGCTTCAGCACCCAGACTCCCCGCCGCATCGTGGGCGTGGTGGGCAACGTGCGTCATGTGACCTTGCGCGATGAACCCAACCCCACCGTCTACACCCCCTACTTTCAGGTTCCCTGGTCAGGCAGCCTGTCCCTGGCGGTGCGCAGCCTAACCCCTCCCGCAAGTCTGGTCTCGACGCTTCGACAGGAACTGCGCCGTTTCGATCCCCGGTTGCCCTTCTACCAGGTCAAGACCATGCAGCAGGTCGTGGACGAATCGATGGCTCAGCCCCGCTTTTCGGCCCTCATACTGATGGTCTTCTCAGCAGTCGCCCTTTTGCTGGCCTCAGTGGGGATCTATGCGGTCATCAGCTACTCGGTCGGTCGGCGCATCCACGAGACTGGAATCCGAATGGTCATGGGCGCCAGCCGCAGGGACATCCTGAAGCTGGTGGTGGGCCGGGGTGCACGCCTGAGTGCGGCGGGCATCCTGACCGGCTCGGCGGCCGCACTAGTCATGACCCGCCTGTTGGACAGCTCCGGACTTCTTTACGGCGTCAAGGCGGTCGATCCTGCTACCTTTGCGGCGGTGGCCCTTCTGCTGATGGCCGTCGCCCTGACGGCCTGCCTGTTGCCCGCCCGCCGCGCCACCAGGGTCGACCCCATGGTGGCCATGCGCTGCGAGTAGAGAAGGGATGCCCAACGGTTCTTCCTTGAAATCTTGGAGTTAAACTCCGATCAAGCAAGCACGCTGATCTTGTTGGCCAATTCGACGTCCTTGGCGCTGATTCCGCCGACGTCGTGAGTCGCCAGGTGAATTTCCACCCTGTTGTAGACATTGAACCATTCGGGATGGTGGTTCATCGCCTCGGCAATCAGAGCCACCTGTGACATGAATCCAAAGGCCTGAATGAAATTGGGGAATTTAAACTTCCGATAGAGCTTGCCATGATCCAGCACCCAGCCGTCCAAAGTAGCCATACGTTCCTGCAATTCCTTGTCGGACAGCTTCTGCACTTTAGCCATTTCTGTTCCGTTCTTTTTTCTGGTTGAATCCTCGCTCGTGCTCCTCTCCCCGGCCAGGAATGTAGCACAAATCTGAGCCCTTTTGCAGCGCCGTCCGGCAAAATGGGCCGCGCTGTTCAGGCAACGTGGAGACTTATGCCGAGCAGGGGGAGGAGTAGCGAAATCGGCGGCGCCCTGCTTTCTCACATTTTTCTGTCCGTCGGCTGATTTTCCTTGCCCATGCGCACCTTTGATCGACACTTCTTCGTTATGGGAGTCAAGCAGCAGTATAACTCTTGCACTTCTTCTGATCTTTTTAAGGATTTTTATCTATGCAACACCCTATTGGTCAATACAAAACTCCCTCGCGAGTCAGGTCAGGCGGTTTTCTGTCCTTTTGGAGCATTTTGCCCGTCGCTTCGACATCCTGCGTGAAAGCTTTGCAACGCTTAACGGATGAGTGCAAAAGTGGGTGCAGGGGCAAAGTCCATTTAAAAGTTGATTGTACTGGGCGAGATAGGTGATAATATTTCCTCTGAGGCAAGGAGTGCTGGTGGAAAATGGGATGAAAGGCAAAGCCCAATGGAAAAACGAACGCGGCGCAAAGCCAGTGAAATCGAGAAGCTTCGAAACAAAATGCTCAAGATCGTGCAGCGAGAGGGCGAAATCAGCCTGACCAGCCTGGTCCGTCAGTATGGGGCCAGCGTTGGGATCAAAGACTCTGCCAGCGACAAGAATCTGGCCAAGAGGCAGCTCGATATCCTGGCCAAGTCGGGCAGCATCAGCTTTGACCGTCACGGCCGGGATCTGATCGCCCGCTCCGCAGCCCCCGTTGGGCAGCAGGCTGCAGTCGTTCAGCCTGCGATGGCCACTGCGGTCCCGTCTCTGGTTTCTCCGGCGCCGCCTGCCGGAGCCTCCTTGCCGGAGTTGAAGGCGGCCCGTGTCTATACACGGCATCTTTTGGATTTTTCCAAGTCCCTGCAGCAGCAAGTCGATGATCTGGTCCGGATGATAGAACGGGCAACCCATTGATCGGGCCGGATTGCAGCCTCTACAGATTCGTCTGCCTATCTGCCGCCCAGCCTTCGGCGGGGAGATCGGGTCAAGGGAGCCTGCCTAAACTGGGATTCCAATAACGCTGCATCAGATGAAGAGGCCTTCGGCTTGGCCTTGATCGCGGAATCGATCCGGGGAAAAGGCCTTCAAAGGCAGGTCGGTTTCCTCTGCTCGCAAAGCACAGCTCAAAGCTTCGCCGACCGCAGGTGCGATCATGAAGCCGTGGCCGCTGAATCCGGCAGCCACCCAAAGGCCTCTTTGATCGGCAACGGCACCCAGAATGGGGCGCTTATCGGGAGTCGTATCGTAGGTGCCCCGGATGACTTTGCGCACGGGAAGCTCTTCCAGCAAGGGCAACAGGCTGGCGCCCCCCTGGAGGCTCTTTTCGATAAAGAGCAGATCGTCGTTCTGGGGATCCTCTGCCAGCCAGCCCAGGTAAAAGACTCCGTAAGACATCTGCTTGCCGGCGAATCCCCGCTCGGGCGCCACCACCAAAGGGGTCATCACCTGAGTCGGATGGGAAAGGGTGAAGGCCAGCCGACGCACTTCTGCTTGGATGGGCAGCGGCAGGCCTGCACTTTGAGCCAGCGCCAGGCTGTCCGCTCCTGCTGCCAGCACCACCTGCTCGGCCTCGATAATGTCTTGTCCGGTACGAATGCGCCAACCCATCGGGCTTGCTTCCAGCCCCAGAGCCTTGTGATAGAGGACGCGGGCGCCTTTTTCCGAAGCCCGTTGGGCCAGCAAGGCAGTGATGCCATGGCAGTCCTCCAAGAATCCGTCCTCGGAGCAGAAGCTGCCACCCAGAATCCCGTCCAGCCTCAAGTCGGGAAGCAGCTGCGAGATTTGCCGAGGGGAAAGGATTTCGGAAGGGATTCCCAGACGATTTTGCAGAGCCACATTGGCTCGGAAGCGTCGCAGCATGCGGGGGGACTCGGCCAGGAAAAGGTAGCCGGAGCGTTCAAAATGGAAAGGAGCCTCCGGCGCCAGCCTTTGGTTGATCTCCTCCCAAAAGCGTACCGAACGCTGAGCCATCAGGCAATCGGCCCGTCCTTCAAACTGCTGCCGGACGCCGCCTGGGCAGATTCCGGTTGCACCGCAGGCCAGACCCTCCTTTTCCAAGATGATCACGTCGCTGAGGCCGGATTGGGTAAGGTGGAAAGCGATGGAGCATCCGGTGATCCCGCCGCCGATAATGGCGACCTGAGAGCTGCTGGGCATACAAGGGGAATCCTAACATGCGGCCAAGCGGCAGGGGCCGCCCCTTGCAAACTCTGGACTGCCTGGTCTGGGATATTTGACCTGTTGAGGACAGTGCTACTTTCAGACCTATGGATCGGGACCGTCACTGAAACCAACTCCGTCCAGGTCGCCACCGACAACACTATGGAGGAATCAAGACATGCCTACACTGACTCAACCCATCCACGTCAGTCTCGTACGGGTCGGCATCCACAAACTGGGAACCGCCGCCCCCGTGACCAAAGTCGCGGATACGCACACGCCTGTCCCAAAGGGCCACGGCGACTTCAACTTTTTCACTTTCCCGTCCATTGGCGGGAAAAATGTTGCATTCAAGGGTGCCGGGGCTGCCCAGCCCCAAAACATCTACCTCAGTGCAAACGGCGTCCTCGATGCGCTGGTCCAGGTCGGCGTCCCATACCCGTCGTCGGGTGCCTTCACCGCGCTGGGCCTGCCCAGCGCCAGCGAGCAGCAGGTCGCTTTTTGGGGAGAGAATCCGGCAGGCCCCGGCATTTACACCGCCCGCCCGGAACTCCGCACGGTGGCCAACACTCGGACCGCAGTGCCAGGAGGCACGGGGAATTTCAGCACTTTCGAATCCAGCCTGGGGCCGGGCGTCTCAACAGATCAGGTGGCCTTTGTAGGAAGCGATGAAAAAAAGACACCCGGTGTCTATGTGGGCATACCCGCACCCAGCGGTGTTTCCTTGATCGCCAATACTCAGACCTCCATCCCGGGAGGTCAGGGCACTTTCACCTCTTTCTCGGGAGCTGCGATATCGGGCAACCGGACCGCGTTTTTCGGCAGCAACACGGGCAGCAGTCCCATTCAGGTCGGCATCTACAGCGCACAAGCCGGTGCATCGGTGCACAAAGTGGCGGACCGCAGCACCGCGGCTCCGGACGGCTCCGGCAATTTCATTGCATTCACGGTACCGACAGTGAGCGGAAACGCAGTGGCCTTCACTGCCCTCACCCAGTCGAACAGCGGTGTCTACCGTTGGGACAACGGCAGCTTGAGCACTGTCGCCAACCTCGACACATCCGTACCCGGCGGCCAGGGGACTTTCGCAGGCTTCAACAACGCCGCACCCTCCTCAGACGGCAATGACATCGCTTTCCTGGGCATTAAGTCCGACGGCACTTCAGGTATCTTTGCCAGCCGCAGCGGGAAGCTTGTCAAGGTCATCGACCAAAACGACTCCATCGAAGGCCAGGCGATCATTTACCTGGGGCTGGACACGCACCAACTCAGCCAAGGAGTAGTGGCTTTTTACGCCGTGCTGGCGAACAAGGTCTTTGGGATCTATACAATCCCGCTGCCTAACCCGAACTGACAGTCGAGAGTAAAAGAGAGCCCGCGAAAGGCGGGTTCACGGGCCTCTCCTCTCTTTCGCCGGTGAATGGGGTAGAATCTGGGAGTCAGGAGCTAAGCAATGACACTGACCCTCGAAATCAAACCGGAGATGGTGAAAAGACTTCAGGATGAGGCTGCTCGGCAAGGCGTTCCGTTGGAGGATTACACTCGTCGGCTTCTGGAGAGGAGTCTGCCGCCGGAGAGTCATGGCGGTGGACTGGTTGAGCTCATCGACTCCTGGATCGAACAAGGCGACGAGGAGGAGCAGAAGGAGACCGCCGAATACTTGATCCGTGTCTTGGACGAAGATCGGCTATCCAATAGGAAGCTCTTTCCCGAAGAGCTGAGAGGCATAAGCTGGTGAAAGTCGTGCTGCTGGACTCCGGGCCTTTGGGCTTGATCACGAATCCCAAGCATTCCCCTCGCAGCGCAGCATGCGCCCGATGGCTTCAATCCCTGGCGGCTGGCGGCATCCGTGTGATCGTTCCCGAAATCGCAGACTACGAAGTGCGGCGCGAGTTGCTGAGGGCCGGCAAGAAAAAGGGGATCGCTCAGTTGGACCAGTTGGGCGATCTGTTGGGATACCTTCCGATCACGACTTCGGCCATGCGCAAAGCCGCTGAGTTTTGGGCAGCGGCTCGACAACTCGGACAACCTACGGCCAGTGATAAAGCCATTGACGGTGACGTCATCCTGGCCGCACAAGCTGCAACGCTGGACGCGTCCTCGGTCGTCGTTGCAACTACCAACGTCGGCCATCTCTCTCGATTCGTCCCGGCCAGGATATGGCAGGACATAGGCCCGCCGCAAAAAGGAAGCCACAAAAGCATTGAGGGCCCAGAGGAGGGAACTTAACCCGGATTCCTCATGGGTTGCCTACTGCGGGAGCCGCAAACCATCCGCCCTGGTTACAACTCTGGTCTCTCCGTGTGCTCTGGGGTGAGGGGTTCACAGCACGAACCCGAAGATCAAAAAGAGCAGCACCGAAATGCCCGCTGCCGTGAGCGCATAGGGAAACTGGGTGCGGACGTGGTCGATGTGGTCGGTGGCGGCCGCCATGGAGGAAATGATGCTGGTGTCGGAAATCGGGGAGCTGTGATCTCCGAAGACGCCTCCCCCCAGCACCGCCGCTACCGTCAGGCTCTGGTGCAGGCCGATGTCGTTCACCATAGGGATGGCGATGGGGATCATGATGGCGAAGGTTCCCCAGGAGGTTCCCGTCGAGAAGGCGATGAAGCAGCTCAGCAGGAAAAGCAGGGCCGGGATGATGCCTGGGGTCAGTGTGGATTGGGCCAGTTGGGAGACGTACTTCCCGGTGCCCAGTTCAACGCAGGTGGCACCGATGGCAAAGGCCAGCATGAGCAAGGCAGCCACCGGCAGCAGCGGCGCCACGCCGCGCAACATCACTTCAGAAATCTCTTTGAGGCTCATGAGCCCTTGGACCCGATAGCTGACGCCGGCTGCCGCCAGCCCCGTCATGACGGCCCACAGCACTGCAGTCGAGCCGCTGCCGTCGAGGATGTTTCCCTGGCCGGTAATGAAAAGGCCCACCGGGACCATCACCACCATGGAGACGATGGGCAGCACCATGTTGAAGGCCCGGTAGGGGACGCCCGGCTTGGGCTCGATGGCGCCCCCTTCCGCGACGGTGGGAGTGGCGCCTTCATTGAGCACCCGACCCTCCAGCGCACGCGCCTCGGCTTGCCGCATGGGGCCGTAATCGCGCCCGCTAAAGACGATGAAAACCACTACCAAGATGGCCAGCAGGGCATAGAAATTGAAGGCCACCGCCGACAAAAGCGCCTGGACGGGCTGTTGGATGCCCTGGGCGGCCAGCAATCCGATCACATAGGCGCCCCAGGCGTTTAATGGCACCAGCATGCACTTGGGCGCCGATGTGGAGTCCAGGATGTAGGCCAGCTTTTCGCGCGAAACCTTCATCTTGTCGAAAAGCGGCCGCGTCACCGTGCCTGAGACCAGGATGCAGATGTTGGACTCGATGAAGATCACCAGCCCCAAAAGCCAGGCCAGGATGCCGGCTGACTTGCGGTCCTTGACGAATCCCCTTCCCGTCACCCACTGAACGAATCCGCTTACTCCTCCCGAGTACTGGGTTAAGGCGATCATGGAGCCCATCAGCAAGGTGAAGAGGATGGCCCGGGTGTTGGAGGCGCTGGCGAATACCGAGACGATGGTGTCCGCCGTGCCGGCCATTCCGGCCAGGGGATTCCAGCCGCTGAGGATGGTCCAGCCCAACCAGATGCCGAGGAGCAGCGAGGTGTAGACCTGTTTGGTACGGATGGCCAGGGCGATGGTGAGGACAGGCGGAAGCACGGAAAGCCAGCCGTAATCTTGCATGGGACTCCTTTGTTGCGGCTCCTGTTGTATGGAGTTGGTTGGACCCTGTCAAGGGCGGAGAGTTCCTGTCGAAGAGATCGTGCCTTGGATTCAATTCAATTTCAACTCCGCTGAAAACCCCCAGTCTCGGGGACTGCGCTTCACCACATTTTCTTGGTTTCTTCATAAAGCAATGCTGATCGTGTCGCAAAATGCCCACTTGGAGAAGACAGGACTATTCCATTACGTCAGATTTGGTTAGAATTTACAGATCGTCAGGCTTTGCTCGCTGAACCGAAAAATTTTGAAATCCAAACCGAGGCGGCGATCTACGGAACGCCCGCCTTTTTCCGAACAAAAAGGAGCCGATGCAATGATGTCAGGACATGGATGCCGACGAGAGGCGCGGAACCGGATCTCAGGGTGGTCAACCGCCCATCTGGCCGCAACCGCTGTGCTGATCCTTCTGGCCTTTCCGACCTTGATGGCCCAACAGGTGGTCATCAATGAGGTGGACTACGATCAGCCCAGCACCGATTTCGGGGAGTTTATCGAACTCAAAAACGTATCAGGCGCGTCGGTCGACCTGGGCACTTTTACGGTCGAGATCGTCAACGGCAGCGGCGGAGGGGCAGCGGTCGCCAGGACCATCATCCTGCCCTCGGTCAATCTTGGGCCGGGTGACTATTTCGTCATTTGCGGCGATGCGGACCAGATCTCCAACTGCGACCTGGATGTCTCGCCCGACAGCAACCTGATCCAAAACGGCGCCCCCGACGCGGTGGGGCTGCGCGATAATGGAACCCTGGTGGACACGGTCAGCTATGAAGGAAGCACCGGGGCGCCCTACACAGAAGGGAGCGGCAGCGGGCTGGAGGACAACTCCAGCGTGAACTTCGCCGGGATCTCCCGCTTGCCGGACGGCACGGACACCAATCAAAACAATGCAGACTTCGCTTTTGCCTGCGTCACGCCCGGCGAGGCCAACACCTCGGGCGCCAGCAATTGCGCCTCGCCCGAGCCGCCCAAGCTGGTGGTCAACGAGATCGACTACGACCAGGCCAGTACCGACACCGCCGAGTTCATCGAAATCAAGAACATCGGCAGCGGCGCCGTCAACCTGAGCGCCTTCGAGCTGGAGCTGGTCAACGGAAGCGGAGGCGGCGCCGCGGTCTATGACACCATCGCACTGCCCAACGTCGACCTGCAGCCGGGAGATTTCTTCGTGGTCTGCGCCAATTCGGCCAACACGCCCAACTGCGACTTGGACGTCAGCCCCAACACCAACCTGATCCAAAACGGCTCACCCGACGCGGTGGCCATTACCTCGGGCGGCAGCGTCATCGACACGGTCAGCTACGAAGGAAGCACCGGCGCGCCTTTTACGGAAGGATCGGGCAGCGGCCTGGAAGACGACCCCAACGTCGATTCGGCAGGCATTTCCCGCTTTCCCGACGGCACAGATACGGATCAGAACAACTCCGACCTGGTTTTCGCCTGCATCACGCCCGGCGAAGGCAACCGTGGAGACCTCAACAACTGCGGGCAGCCGCCTGTCACCAGCCTGGTCATCAACGAAATCGACTACGACCAGTCCGGCACCGACGCGGCCGAGTTCGTCGAGATCAAGAACACGGGGACCGAAACCGCTTCGCTGGGACTCATCACCTTGGAACTGGTCAACGGCACGGGAGGCGGCGCGGCAGTCTACCGGAGCTTTGCACTGCCCGACATCGATCTACCGGCCGGAGGCTTCTTCGTGGTTTGCGCCAACGCCGCCAACACGCCCAACTGCGGCCTGGACGTCGGCCCTGACACCAACCTGATCCAAAACGGAGCGCCCGACGCCGTTGCCCTGACGCTGGGCGGCAACGTCATCGACACCGTCAGCTATGAGGGAGTCACCGGCGCCCCATTCACCGAGGGTTCCGGCGCTGGATTGGTCGACAATCCCAGCGTCGACCTGGCCGGCATTTCGCGGTTCCCCGATGGTGTCGACACCGATCAGAACAACGCCGACCTCAGCCAGCGCTGCATCACTCCCGGCTTTGAAAACACCTCTCAGGCGAGCAACTGCGTGCTGGTCATTGAACAGCTGGTCATCAACGAAATCGACTACGATCAATCCGGCACCGACGCAGCCGAGTTCGTCGAGATCAAGAACACCGGAACGGTGGCCTTGGACCTGAGCGAGTTCGAAATCCGGCTCATCAACGGCAGCAACGCCACCGCCTACAACACCTTCGCATTGCCGGCCGTCAACCTGCCGCCGGGCGGATACTTCGTGGTGTGCGGCAATGCCGCCAATGTCGACAACTGCGACTTGGACGTCAGCCCCAACACCAACCTGATCCAAAACGGCTCGCCCGACGCGGTGGCCTTGTTCCGCACCGGCCTGTTGGTGGATACGGTCAGCTACGAAGGCAGCACCGCCGCTCCTTTTACCGAAGGATCGGGAACAGGGTTGGAGGACAATCCCGGCCTGGCCTTCGCGGGCATCTCGCGCTTTCCCGACGGGATCGACAACGATCAGAACAACGTCGACTTTATTCCCGGCTGCATCACGCCGGGCATTGCCAACAGCAACGATACCACCGGCTGCGAGCCTCCGCCGTTGCTGGAGATCTTCGAAATCCAGGGCAACGGACTGTCCAGCCCCTTTGATGGCCAGACTGTCACAACCGAAGGCAACGTGGTCATCGGAGTCAGCTCCAACGGCTTTTTCATGCAGACGCCCACAGTCCGCTCCGATGCCGACGACACCACTTCGGACGGCATCTTCGTCTTTACCTCCTCAGCTCCCTCGGTCGCGGTGGGAGACCAAGTGGATGTTACGGGCGACGTGATCGAATTCAATGGGCTGACCGAGTTCAGCAACTCGCCTTCGGTGAGCGTGGACGGGACTGCGCCGCTTCCCGATGCGGTGGTCTTTGACACCAACACCCCCTCCACCGTGGCCATGGCCGTACCAGACCTGGAACGCTTCGAAGGCATGCTGGTCGAGGTGGACGGCATTACTGTCGGACCCAGCAATCGATTCAGAGACGTGCCGGTGACCGTCTTCGGCGTGGACCGGCCCTTTCGCGAACCGGGCATCGAGTTTCCAGGCCTGCCTGCTCCCCCTGTCCTGCCTGTCTGGGACGGCAACCCGGAGCTGTTTGAAATGGATCCCAACGGCGCGGGCCTGCCCAACCAGAACTTCAACTCGCTGACCTTATTCCAGGCCACCGGCCCCCTGACCTTCGCCTTCGGGGATTACCAGCTACGGCCCACCGCCTTGACCGTCGGCGCCGAACTGCAGCCACTGCCGCAGCCGGCAAGGGCGGCACAGCCCGGGGAGCTGAGCCTGGCCACCCTGAACATGTTCCGCCTCTTTGCAGGCCAGGCCGACCGTCTGGCCAAGTTCTCGATCTACATTCGCGATGAGATGGGCGCCCCCGACGTGATCGCGGTCCAGGAGGTGGACGTGATCGAGACATTGGAAGCTTTGGCGACCGAAATCAACATGGACGATTCCAGCCTCAACTACACTGCCTTCCTGGAGGAGGGCAACGACGTGGGAGGCATCGATGTGGGCTTCCTGGTCAAGGACACGGTGCAGGTCAATTCGGTCACCCAGGTGGGCAAGAACACCATTTTCACTTTTGACGGAAGCCTGCTCAACGACCGTCCGCCGCTCATCCTGGACGCCGAGTACCTGGGCAGCGCCGTGCCCTTTCCATTCACCTTCATGGTGGTCCACCAGCGTTCGCTCAACGGCATCGACGACCCCCTGGACGGCAACCGGGTGAGGCTCAAGCGCTTCGAGCAGGCTCTTTTTGTGGCCAACCAGGTCCAGGCGCTGCAGGATGCCGATCCGGACATCCATTTGGTGGTGGCCGGCGACTTCAACGCTTTTGAATTCACCGACGGCTTTGTCGACGTGCTGGGGCAGGTCACCGGCAATCTGGATCCCCTGGGTGCCCTGGTCCCCGGCACCGATGTGGTCGATCCCGACCTGACCAACCAGATCCTCAGCCTGAGCGAGGAGGAGCGATACACCTTCATCTTTGAAGGCAATGCCCAGGTCTTGGACCACTTCCTGACCTCTTCGGCCCTCGATCCGTTTGTGACGGGAATCGAGGTTCCTAGAGCCAACTCGGACGCCGACGATGTCTTCGAGGACGACCCCACCGTCTCGCTGCGCTCATCCGACCACGACGGCGTAGTGCTCTACGTCCAGCCTCCGGTAGGCTATTGCTCCAACCTGGGGAACAGCTTTTTTATCGACATCGACCTCTACAAGTTCACTGGCCAGGCAGGGGAAGAGGTGACTTTGCGCCTGCAGGCCGACCCCAGAGGAAGCTCCACAGGCGAGCGGGCCACCCTGAAGCTGATTGACGCCATCCGGGGAGTCTTCTTGCTGCGCATCAATGCAGGCGACCTCCCCAACAACATTACGGCGACTCTCCCTGCCGACGGGAAGTACCACGTCTTTGTTGAGGAACAGCCGCGCTTCTTCCCCGGAATCCGGTTTCAGGGCGACTACTGTGTGACCATCGAATCGTCCGGCGAGGCGGCCTCGACCTTCAGTCTGACGCCCCTTGTCGAAGAGTAGCCCTACCCAACAGGCCCGCCAAAAGGCACGAATGCTCTTGCGAGACTGAGTGAAATTTCGTGCCTTTGGCGGGCTTTATCCGGGCCGGTCCTTGCTTGACCACCTAGGCTCGTCCCCATGGAGCGGAGTTTGTCGGCGGCAGCGCCGCGCTGCAAGCATGAGGCCACGTGCCGGGCTTGTCCCGGTCGGGCCGTGTTTGGAGATCAGACGAGAATCGGAAAACAAGAAAACGCCACCATCCGAGATCGCCTCGATGGAGCGGTGTTTGACATGAGCAGGCAATCCATGAGAAATCCGGCTTAAGCATGCTTTGCTCCGTTTGACTTGTCGTCGGCAGTTATGGTGCAGTACTCCCATGCTGTCGGGCTTGATTGCAAGGCAGGGAATGGTGTCGGTTGCACTGCTGGGTTGGCTGGCTGGCCCGGCGACTGCACTGGGTGCGCCGCCCAATGTCCTGATGGTGACCATCGACACCTTGCGGGCCGACCGGCTGGGCTGTTACGGGTACGCTCAGGCCCGCACGCCCGTGCTGGACCGTTTGGCGAGAGAAGGAGTCCTCTTCGAACGGGCCTTTTCTCCCGTTCCCCTTACCCTTCCTGCCCACAGCAGCCTTTTCACCGGCACCTATCCGCCCTTTCACGGCGTGCGGGACAACGCTGGATTCGTGTTGGCGGACGAGCGGCTCACCCTGGCCGAAGCGCTTCACAAGCAGGGCTACCGGACAGGCGCGGTAGTGGGCGCCTTCGTGCTCGACTCCAAGTTCGGCATCGGCCAGGGTTTTGAGCATTTCTACGACAACTTCGACCTCTCGCAGCACGAAACCGTCAGCCCCGGATACATCCAACGACGCGCCGACGAGGTGGTGGACCAGGCATTGAGATGGCTCAAAGAGGACTCCACTGATTCGAAGCCCTTTTTCCTCTGGGTCCACCTCTATGATCCCCACGACCCTTACACGCCTCCTGAGCCCTATGCCTCCCGTCATCGGGGCCGTCCCTACGATGGGGAGATCGAATTCGCCGACGCCCAGCTGGGACGCCTGATCAAGTGGCTCGAAGCGAACTCCCAGCTCAAGAGAACCCTGATCGTGGCGACCGGCGATCACGGAGAGAGCCTGGGTGAGCACCAGGAGTCCAAACACGGGTTCTTCGTCTACAACGCAGCCCTGCATGTCCCCCTCATCTTCCGCTTCCCGGACGCCGAACACGCAGGCAAACGCATTTCCAGCAACGTCAGCTTGGTGGACGTGTTCCCCACCCTGGTTCAGTCCCTGCGGCTGCCCCGGGGCGAATACTCCGAGGTTCAGGGGGACGGGCTGCTTTCCTTGATCGTGGGGCGCCAGCGTCCTCCGATGCAGATCTATGCTGAAACCTACTACCCACGCCTCCAGTTCGGATGGAGCCAGTTGCGGGCCTTGATCAAAGACCGGCAGAAGTACATCCTCGCGCCTCAGCCCGAGCTTTACGACCTCCAATCAGACTTTTCGGAAAAGCGGAACAATGCTTCGGACAACCAGGCGCTGGCCAACCGAATGCGGGAGGAATTGCAGGCTTTTGCAGGCCGATTGCAGAACCCGGACCGGGCTTCGGCATCCCGGAACGAAGTGGACCCGGCCACTTTGGAACGGCTTCGCTCGCTGGGCTACGCCGCACTTTCCATGGGTGCTCCGCTGGCCGATGACGGATTCGAGAGCCTTGCAGATCCCAAGCAGCAAGTCGGTACTTACAACGAGCTGGGGCGGCTCTTCGAGTTGAGCGAGAACAAGCACTACCAACAAGCCATTGCCGGCTACCGGAAGGTCATTGCTCAGCAGCCCGGATTGAAGCTGGCCCGCTTTAAGCTTGCTCAGGCCTACTACCACACCAATCGCTTTCAGGAGGCTCTGGAAGAGTTTAAGGCGGTGGTGCAACTGGGCGGGCCTGAAGCCATGGCCACCTTCGACTTGGCCCAGACCTATTTCCGTCTGGGTCGTTTTGAGGAGGCCGCTTTGGGCTTCGAACAGACGCTGCAGCGCGATCCCGAGCACCTGAGGGCGCGCATCAACCTGGGGGTCTGCTACAAGAACCTGAGGCGGATCCCGGAAGCCATCGGCGAGCTGGAAAGGGCATTGGATAGGGCACCCGAAGACGTCTTCGCCCTCAGCAACCTGGGTATTTCCTATTCACTGGCCGGACGCCACGGTCAGGCTGTCGATAGGCTGCAGAAGGCCGTCCAACTCTCGCCCCAAAACGCCCTGCTGCACGCCAACCTGGCCACCGCTCTGCAGCGCATGGGACGCACCGAGGATGCCCAGAAGCATCTCTCCATCGCCCGCCGCCTCAACCCCGACCTTTTCAAGCGTCCTCGACAGTGAAAAAGGGTAAGCAACTTAACGGCTTTGGGAAGCTGGATGAGACAGTTCTTGCTGCCAACTGCCAACTGCCAACTGCCAACTGCCAACTGCCAACTGCCAACTGCCAACTGAATCACGCATCCCCTTCAGGGCCGCGCTTGCCGAGTTCCTGGTCGAGCAGGAAGAGCCCGCCTGGAGCTTCGCCGATGAGCTTGAGCTTTTGGATAATGGCGTGGGCGCTGGCCACTTCCTCGACTTGCTCCGAAACGAACCACTGCATGAAGGTGTGTGTGGCGTGGTCGGCTTCCTGAATTGCCAGGTCGACAATTTCGTTGATCTTGCGGGTGATGGCCTCTTCCTGATTGAGGGCGGCCGTGAAGACCGCCATCACGTCCTGGTAGTCGGTTCCCGGCTTGCCAAGGGATTGCAGGACGATGCGTCCGTTCCGCTCGTGGACGAACTCATAAATCTTCATAGCGTGGCCCAGCTCCTCTTGGGCCTGCATGTGCATCCAGTGAGAGATCCCGCTGAGGTCGATCGATTGGAGATAGGACGCCATCGAGAGGTAATCGTAAAAGGATTGCAATTCAGCGTTGATTTGATTATTGAGAGCCTCTTCCATCTTCTCGGACAACATTTTCGGTTTTTTCCTTTCCTTTTCGTCAGACCTGCAGTGGTTGGAACGCTCAGCCCTTTTCATATTCTGTAAACCCGTCCGGCGTCAAGCTGCAAGATGGGTTTTCTTTCCGCCCTCCGCGTCTTCACTCTGTGCCCTCAGCGGTTCACTTCCCGGATTTTGACTGGGCAATCCGCTCTTTCAGTCCCAGGATGCGACTGCAGGATTGCCGGATTCGTTGCTCGATGGTCTTGTCCTGACCCGCCAGGCGCTTGAGAATGCTGACCGCTTTGGGGGCGATATCAGGATCGTAGACCGAGTTGTTGGCAAAGGTGAGCAGGTCTACCCCGGCCAGCAAAGCTTTTTCAATGGCCTCCTTCAAGCTGAACTTGCTGGTGATGGCACCCATTTGCATGTCGTCGGAAACGACGACCCCATGGAATCCCATCCGGGTACGCAGCATTTGGCCGATGACGTTGTACGAGAGGGTTGCGGGCAGCTCGGGATCCCAGTGGCTGTTGTACAGGTGAGCCGTCATGACCATATCCGTCAGACCTTCTTTGACCAGCCTGGCGAACGGCTGCAGCTCGACGGGTTTCCAATGGTTGCTCACGTCGGGCAATCCCAGGTGGCTGTCTTGACGGCTGGAGCCGTGGCCGGGAAAGTGCTTGACGGCCGCCAGCACTCCGGCCTGGCGGAATTCGTCCAGCGCCCAGCGGGCGTGTTTTTCGACCACAACCGGATCGTCCGAGTAGCTGCGCTCCAGTCGGGCGATGATGGGATTGTCGGGGTGGACGGCCAGATCGAGGACAGGGGCGAAGTTGAGGTTGATGCCCAGTTTCGAGAGCAGTTGGGCAGTCCGTCGGGCTTGGGAGCGGGTCTGCTGCTCGTCGTCCAGCCGTCCCAGCTCGGCCTGCGAGCGGCTTTCGGGAAAACCGAAGCGCGGCTTGAGCCGGTTGATCCGTCCGCCTTCCTGGTCCAGTGCGATGAAAAGAGGGGTCGAGGCAGCCGCCTGCAAAGCGTCCGTCAGCGATCGCAGCTGATCGGCGGATCGGATGTTGCGCTGCGGGGTGCGGCTGGGCACGTCGTAGTCGAAAAGGATCGTCCCGCCCAGATGCAGCGAACGGACCTGTTGGAGGAAGGGGTCTTCGGGGTCCAGTTCCAATCCCCGGAAGCCAACCATCAGCATCTGGCCCATGCAGTGTTTGAGGTCGTGCTGCGGGGGTGCCTGAGCTTGCGTTGGAGTCAGCAAGGAGGCCGCGACGAAGAAGCCTGCGAATTTGCATGAACGGACTTTCGAATTTGCACGATCAATTCTCATTCGGCGATTCCTTTAACCCGTGCGAAATCCCGGTTAACCCCTTCCCCCGGCAAGGCCATCAGCGGCGGACGAGTTTTTGAGCCGGTACATCGACAGGCAGCCCAACGCAGGGCCCAACGCCAGCACGGCAAAGGCTGTCGGCCAGCCGACCCACTCCACCAAAGAGGGTATCAGGCGGATGGTCAGCAGGGTGAGCAGGAATCCGGCGCAGGTTTGAGTGGTGAGCAGGGTTCCCATGTAGCGTGGGTTGCCCAGTTCGCTGATGCTGCTGGAGAACTGGGCCGAGTCGGCCACCACCGTCAAGCCCCACAGCAGTGCGATCAGGGTGACGGCGATGGGATAGCTGTCCATGAAGAGCCCGATGGAAAGGGCGCAGCTGCCGCTGACGGCCATACTCAAGATGGTGGTTCGAGTGCGCCCCCACCCGTCGGCCAGGCGTCCGGCCAGGATACTGCCCAGGCCTCCCAGCCCCACCACGAAGAAGCTGACCAGTGAGGCCATCCGGCCCGCTTGGTCGGACGTCCAGCCGGTTGCTTGGGAACTGTAGGCCACTGTCAGGAAAGCCGGAATCCAGGTCCACATGGCGTACAGCTCCCACATGTGCCCCAGGTAGCCGAAGTTGACTTGGCGCAGCGCCGGATCCCGGAAGGAGTCCGCCATGCAGCGCCATTGAAAAGGGGGTGCGGGAGACCGGTGCGGGCCGAGGCGTCCCAGCCGCACGACCAGCAATCCTCCCATAACAGCCAGAAGGGAAGCCGAGTACATGACTGTTTTCCAAGCGCCGATGCCGCCCAGGGCCCGGATCAGGTGGGGCGAAGCCGATCCCACCGTGAGGGCGCCCACCAGCAGTCCCAGTGCCAGGCCCCGGTTGCGCACTGTCCAGGTGGCCATGATCTTCATCCCCACGGGATAGACCAGTGCCAGGCAGACGCCGGTCAGGAACCGAAAGGCCAAGGCGGATTCCAAGTCGCCAGAGAAAGCCGGAATCAGGCCGTTGACCAAGGCGCCGCCCAAAGCACCCACTGCAAACAGGTAGCGGGGCTTCCACCGGTCGGCAGCATTGAGTAGGGCGCTTGTGAGCGCTCCGGCAACGAATCCCAGCTGCACTGCCATTGTCAGCCAAGCGGCCTGGCCGGCGTCCAGTCCCCAGGCCGTCATAAGGGCCGGCGTTACCGCTGAGGCGGAAAACCACAAGCTCTTGGCCAGCAAGACCGAGCCCGCCACCAAGAGCAGGGTTCTCCATTTCCTGTCCGGCATGCGTTGATGGTAGCGATTCAGTTGTCAGTTGTCAGTTGTCAGTTGTCAGTGGGGAGCATAAGTTATCCGGGGTCAATATCGGTTGCCATGCTCTTCCAGGCAGATGCTGTCGGATGGATACAATTGATGGGAATTGCCGTAGGCCGCTTCAGCGGCTTTTCCCGAAGGGCTTCAGCCCTGAGGGCCGTTAGGCCAGTCCTTCAGGGCTGGTCAAGGAGCAGGCGGTTTCGGGTGCAGCCCGTTTCGAACGGGCTTTTCCCAGCGGCTTGAGCCACCCCCGGCACGGGCTCCAGTCACGAATTGCGACTCTCTTTCCCCTGGCCGCGGCTGGATCCGGAGGGGTGCAGCTAAAGCTCACGGGTTTCCTTATCTGTTCCAAGAAGCCTCCTTGCCTTTGATCATTCGGTAAAGTGCCGTGTGCAAAGGAGCCTCAACCCCCAGCAGTTTCGCCTGCCGGGCGATGGCGCCGGCCAGAAAGCCGACTTCGGTGGAAACCCGGTTGCGGATATCAGCCAGCATGGAGGGGGGATGGTTGGTTTGGGCGCCGATGCAATTCATTTCCCAAGGGTCTTCGTGCAGTTCCACTCCTGCGGCCTTGGCTACCGATTTGGCCTCGTCGATCAGGTCGTGCAACAGGTGTCCCAGGCTGTCGAACTGCTTTTCGTCGGCGAAGTGGGGAGAATGAGGCAGTTCGGTCAGGGCCGAGACGGCGTTGACGGCGGCGTTGAAGATCAGCTTGGACCACTGGGCAGGACGGGCGTCCTCAAGCGCCTCGGCCTTGAGCCCCGAGCGGACGATCAGGTCAGCCGCCTGTCGGACGACCTCAAAGGGGGTTTGAGTGTCTTCGTAAGGCCCCATCCAGGTGGCGGTGTCCAGTTCGTACTGGACGTGGGTGTCGCTGTGGCGGGTGCCGCTCATGAAGGTGGTGGCCCGGATCACGTAGCCGCGTGTGAGGCGGGCCAGGATCTCTTCGCCCCCCAGCCCGTTTTGGGCCGAAATCACCGCGCCGCGGTCGAAAAGGTGGCCCACGGGGGCGAAGGCCGCTTCGGTCTGGGTGGCCTTGGTGGCCACGATCCCCAGATCGAATTGGGGAAGCTGCTGGGGCCGGGTATCGGCTCTGAGGCGGACTGAAAAACCGTGGCTCCCCGTCACCTGCAGCCCTTCCCGGTTGAGCGCCTCTGCATGAGCAGCACGCCGCACGAAGGCCCACACCTCGGCCACCCGCGCCAGGTGGGCCGCGTAAAGGCTGCCGATGGCGCCGCAACCGACAATGCAGACTCGAGGGGGCTTATCAGGCATGCTTCATCATCCCGTCACCATTCGACAACAGGCAGGCAGCGCTGTCAAAGGTGAGAAGGGAGATGAACCGCAGAGGACGCAGAGAAAGGACGCGGAACACGCGTAGAAAAACTTCTCTGCGACTCTTTTGCGTCCCCTCTCTGCGTCCTCTGCGGTTATTCCCCTGTTCCCTGTGCCTGAAACACTTTCAAAAGCCTGCGTACTATACTGCGTGGATGGCGAAGTCGGACGCACAGTTGGTCGTCGAATCCCTTGAGGGCGACGCCAAGGCGTTCGAGGAGATCATCCGGCGCTACCAAAGGCTGGTCTTCAATATCGCATACCATTATCTGGGGCGCCGCAATGAGGTGGAGGATCTGGCCCAGGAAGTCTTTTTGAAGGTTTACCGGTCCCTGGGGCGTTTTGACACGACACGCCCGCTCAAGGCCTGGATCG
The DNA here is from genome assembly GCA_028277865.1 of Acidobacteriota bacterium. Lineage (GTDB taxonomy): Bacteria > Acidobacteriota > UBA6911 > RPQK01 > DATIPO01 > JANQFM01. Next base: position 6,605 of record JANQFM010000768.1, on the reverse strand, counting down.
GACGGATCACTTCAAACGCCTGCCTGGACGAGGTGAGGAAGTACCGGACCCGCAAAGTCAGTGCTTTCGCCGATCTCAGCCAAGACGAAGAAGAGAGGATCCAAAGAGGGCACAGCGATGCACAAGCCGGCGGCAGCTTGAGCGATCAGGAAGCGGAAGAATCTTTCCGGTTGCTCTACCAAGCCATGGAGCAGCTGGCGGAAAAGGATCGTTTGGCCTTTGTCTTGCGTGAAATGGAAGGTTTGGAGTACTCGGAGGTGGCCGAGGCACTCAAAGCATCGCAGGTTGCGGCCCGTATCCGGGTCAGCCGGGCGCGCAAGAAGCTCCAAGAAAGCGTCAAATCGCTTTTGGCTCAGCGGGGGGTGGCATCATAGGCTGTAGGTCAAGATTCGGGGAATCCGGGTTTTGAAGAATGCGGGGGAAACCATGGGGATGAAAGACCATCACATCGACTTCTCCGGATGGGAGCCGGATGAGGCTCTGGACGAGGAGCACTTGGCGCTTTGCGCCGCTTGCCGGGAAGATCATGAAGCGGCCCTGCTGATCCGTCGGCAGGCCGCCGAGGTTCTCCGCATCGACGCTCCGCCCTTCTTTGCTCCCCGCGTAGCGCGCCTGGCCCTCGACCAGGAGCAGAGGCCGCTGTCCGCATTGATCCAGATGGCTGCCCGGCGCATGATGCCCATCTTTATGGCGCTGATGTTGATGGTGGTCTCGCTGGCATACTGGAACCGTCAGGCCGTATCGATGACGCAGCTTGAGGAGGAGGACTACGAAGTCCTGGCCATTCTCCTGCAAGAGGAGTCGGCTTCGCAGCAGCTTACGCTGGACGACATGTTTGACCTCTTGGTGGAGGAGCCGGAAGGAGGGTCTGTTGACCGGCCAAGGTAAAGCTGTCCTTTGGGTTCTGCTTGTTTTTGCCACCGGAGTCCTCTTCGGGGGAGCGGTCAGCTTCTTTGCCGTTCGCTCCGCTGCCCCGCCTGCTGCCGCCGGAATCGATCAGCCGGATCCAATCCCGATTGAGCCGCCGGAGCCGCCGGACCCCCGGCCGCCGGTCGAGCCGGGGGAGGGAGCCCGCTCCTTCGACCGCCCGCCCGATAGGCCTTCCGGACGTTTCGGCGAACGTCGGCATGGCCCCATACAGGACATGCGGCGCTTGGCCAAGCATCTTGAGCTGACCCCCGAACAGCGCGGGCAGGTCCGGCAGATCCTGCAAGAGACCTCCCGCCAGTTTCAGCGCGCCAACAAGGACCAGCGCGCTCGCCATCACCAGATTCGATCCAACATGTTGCGCAGCCTGCGCACCATCCTGACCCCCCAGCAAAAGGAACGGCTCGACGAGTTCATGCGCAGCCGTCAGCAGCGCTGGCGGCGCCAGCCTCAAGACCGTCGCCGGGGCAATCCCTCTCAAAGGCAACCACGCTGACGGCTGCAACATTTTGCTGCGTCGTCTGCCGTTCAGAACAGACGGCGCGCGGCCCCCTCCCGGAGCGGACCTCACCCAAAGCCGCAAAGCCGCCAAGGCCAGCAAGGAATCCAAAAGGCTGGCACCAGAATTGCCGTGTCGGCAACGGAATGAGAGGCGCCGCAAAGAGAGAAAATGTCGCAGTCGTCCTTGGCGGACAATCCTGCATCCTCCCTCATGGGTACGCGAAGCCTGTGTACAATTACACTGGGCCTGTGGCAATCTGCCAGGTCGCAGGCGTTAACCCTGGGGATGATGAGGAAAATTCTAATGAATCGTCTATTCAGTGCGGCTGCAATCGTTGCTTTGCTGGGCGTTTGCCAGCTTTCGGCCCAGCCGCCCCAACGTCCCGCCAAGCAGAAATACGAAGTCTCGTTCTTCGGCGGTTGGTCGTTTGTGGGAGATCGCAGCTTTGTGACAGCCCGCGACGACGGCTCGGTCAGTACCGTCGGAGTCGATTTCGACAGCGGACCGGCCTTCGCCTTCCGGGTCACCGACAACTTTTCGAATCACCTGGGCGCCGAGCTGGAGTACGCCTTTGCAGACCACGATTCGACCTTTACCAACCTGTCGCCGACTGTCCCTTTGCTGAACGTCAAGCAGCACCTTCACAAGTTGACCTACAGCGCCGTGATCTACCCCACAGACCGGCGCGGGCGCGTTCGCCCCTTCGCAATCGTAGGCGCAGGCGCCACCTACTTTCAAACCTCCACCGACCAGGACGAACTGGCCCTGAGCAATGGGATCGACTTGAAAAGCCGCTGGAAGCTCGCCTTCACCTACGGCGGCGGGGTGAAGTTCATGATGGGCGATCGTTGGGCGCTGCGAATGGACGTCCGCAGCCAGGTTGCAAACGTTCCCGACTATGGGCTGCCCAGGCAGTCTGTGACGATCGAGGGGGTCATCGGCCCCGCTTTGCGTCCCGAGGGCTTTTACCAGAATTGGCAGGTCGGTGCCGGATTCACCTATCTGCTGCGGGACTGATCGGCGACCCGGGTCCGAAGCCCGAGGTCCGAAGTTCAGCGTCCAAAGTCCAAAGTCCAAAGTCCAAGGTCAGGCAGGAGGAGACAGCTGTCAGGCAGAGGGGATAAGACGGAATGGAAAGAATGAACCGAAAGAAGGGCCGGATTGGACCTTGGAATCTCTCCATCCCCTGCTTTGCCGTTCTGCTCATCCTGTTCATTCAGTCTGTTTCGTTCCCCTTCGCTCAGGGCCTTCGCCATCCGGAGTTCATGGAAAAGGCGCGGCGGGCCTTCGACGCCATTTACGGCCTCGATTACGACCAGGCCAGCCAAGAGCTGCTCCGGCTGCATCAGGAGTATCCCCGCCATCCGGCCCCTCCGCTTTATCTGGCTACTGTGCTTTGGCTGCGCGAGTTGTTCGAGCGGGAAGAGCTGGACCTGAATCGCTTTGTGGCGCCCGGCTATTTCAACAAGCCCACCGACCGTGAAATGCCTGAGCAGGATCGCCGGGCGTTTTTCAGCTACATCGAAGAAAGCCAGAAGCTCTGTCAGGCGATTTTGGAACAGGATCCTGCCGATAAGGACGCCCGCTACTTCTTGGGTGCCGGCTACGGGATTTTGGGCTCCTTTGCCATCACCATCGACCGCAGCGTCAAAGCGGCCTTTTCCAACGGGAAAAAAGCCTACAAGCACCATCGCAGCCTGGTCGATGAAGATTCCCGCTACTACGACGCCTACATGAGCGTGGGAATGTACGAATACATCGTGGGCAACTTGCCCTGGTACATCAAATGGCTGGCCACCATCATCGGCTACCGGGGCAGTGAAAAGCAGGGATTCGAATACTTGGGGATCGCCGCCAAAAAGGGGCAATACGTCAAGGATGACGCCCGCACCCTGCAAATGATCCTTTTCATCCGGGAGGATCGCCCCGAGGATGCGCTCGAGAACACCCGATTCCTCTTCGACAAATATCCCCGCAATTTCCTGCTCCACATCAACCTGGCCCAGATTCAAGACCTGATGGGTCGGCACGAGGCGGCAGTCGAGACCTTTCGCCAAGTGCTGGCCTTGGCCGAGCAGCAAAAGCCCAACTACACCAAGCTGCCCCTGCACGACTTCCGCATCAAGGTCGCCGCAAAGTTTGAAGAGATGGGTCAGCAGCAAGCGGCCCTCGAGGAGTTGGGCAAGCTGGCCGGCGATTCTGAAGCACCGCACACCAAGAGGACCTCGGCGCACCTGCACCTGGGCCGCATCCTGCAGCGCCAAGACCGTCTCCCGGAGGCTGCCCTTCACTACCGGGCGGTCCTCGAAGCCCCCCCCTACGGAAACAGCCACGCTGTGGCAAGGCGTTGGCTGCAGAAGTGGGACAAGGCTGGCAACGAGGGGAATTAGTCTTTGCCGCAGAGGCACGGTCCCGCCAGGTTGCCCCGGCTATGGCTTGACTGCGGTTCCCAGCACTTCGAAGCGGCCTCCCCGCAGCAAAGGGCCGGAGCCGATGAAGGCTCGGGCGGGGAAGTGCTTCTTGAAGTAGGTCCGGTAGACGGCGTTGAAGTCGTCGTAAAGCGACAGGTCGGGGCAGAAGATCTGCACCGTGACCAAGTCATCCATGCTCATCCCCACCATCTCCAGCCGCTGTTTCATACTGTCCATGACGATCTTCACCTCGTCCCGCACATTGGGCGGCGGGGCGCCGGTGGCCGGATCGATTCCGATGCTTCCGGCCAAGTAGACGGTGTTGCCCACCTGGACAAGGTTGCTGTAAGGCAGGTCATCGCTGCGTCCGGGCAGGTTGATGTAGCGAGGTTCGCTCTGGCTCTGGGTGAAGCCGACGCCGATTGCGGCGGCCAACAACAAGGCGGTCAAGCTCAAACCGAGACGTTTCATCCATTCACTCCTTTTTTAATTGAGGCCTTGTATTGTGTCTCAACAGATCGCGCCAGTCGAGTCGAAGGCTGGAAAAGCGGAATCCGGCAGAAGGGAAGGAGAGGATATGGCTGCTGGAGGCTTCGAGGGTGTCAGGTCTTCCTTAGGTTCTCTGCCGGTCTCTGGTCTGCTGCGTCCTCGCTTTCATTGCATTACAATCGCCTGATGATGCGCCTCAGAGGGAAACTGCACCTGATGCTCACGACGGTCGTGACGTTGTTGATCATGTCGTCCTGCGGGACTCCGGTACCGGATGCCGATGCTGTCGTCGTGGGGGCGGGGATTGCAGGGCTTTCAGCCGCATTGGAGATGGCTCGAGGCGGTGCGGATGTCCTGGTCGTCGACATGTCCTCGGTCTTCGGAGGGCACGCTGTGTCGGCCCACGGCGGTTTGGCCATCGTGGCCAGTCCCGTCCAGGCTGCAGCGGGCGTCCAAGACAGCCCTGAGATCGCTTTCACGGACTTCACCGACTGGGGCGAAGACGCGGACGAGGATTGGGTCCGTTACTACACCCGCCATTCAAAGGTGCAGATTCACGACTGGGCCGTGTCGCTGGGCGTGGAGTTTGAAGACCTCTGGCACTTGGCTGGAAACAGCGTTCCCCGCTTCCACAATGTGCGGGGCCGGGGCCTCGGCCTTGTCACGCCCATCTACACCCAGGGCTTAAGGGAGGGAGTCCGTTTCCAGTGGAACACCCGGATTGACGAACTCATCGTCGAAAAAGGGAGAGTAAAGGGAGTCAGAGGCACCCGCCAGCGCACCCAAGAGCAAGTCGAGCTTCGTGCGCCGCTGGTCATGATTGCCACCGGCGGCTTTCAGAGCAACCTCGAAAAGGTGAAGCGGAACTGGGATCCGAACTCTCCCAAGCCCGACCGGATATTGGCCGGGTCTGGCTGGAATTCTCAGGGGCTCGGCCTTGACTTGGCCCGCAAGGTGAAGGCCAAGTTTCACCGCCTCGACCATCAATGGAACTATGTGACGGGGCTGCCGGATCCCCGCTACCCTGAGGTCGACAGAGGCTTGAACATCCTGGCGAACCTGGCCATCTGGGTGAACGTCGAGGGAAAGCGATTCGTCAACGAATGCGCCTCGGCCAAAGACGCCGTGCCGGCCCTCTTGAACCAACCGACGGGCAGTTATTGGGCCATCTTCGATTCCAAGGGTAAAGAGGATCTGCTGGTTTCCGGTTCGGGCTGGAGCACAGAGAAAGTCGAAGCTTTGATCTTCGGCAATCCGCAGTTGGTGAAAGAGGCGCCGACTCTGCCCGAACTGGAAAAAGCGGCCGACATTCCCGAGCGAGCCTTGGTTGAGGCAGTGAGCCGCTTCAACACCTTTGTCGAACAGGGAGCGGATGAGGATCTGCTGCGATTCGGCGGCGACCAGGGCTCTGATCTGGACTGCCAGAAAGTGGTCCGGCTGCAGGAACCTCCCTTTTATGCCATGCGGCTGTACCCCTTGGCCCGCAAGAGCATGGGAGGCATTCAAATCGACCTGCAGGGACGGGTGCTCAGTGAGTCGGGCGGGCCGGTAGCAGGGCTTTACGCTGCGGGTGAAGTCGCCGGATTCGGGGGAATTAATGGAAAGGCCGGCTTGGAAGGTACATTCCTGGGGCCCTCCATCCTGACAGGAAGGGTGGGCGGACGGACGATGTTGCAGGAGCTGCATCAGATGGGCGTCATCGGATCCGAAGCCCGGCCCGCATCGCCTCCGTCATCGGCCCCTGTTTCCGCGACCGCTGCGCAGGGCGACAATTCGGCTTGCACCGGCTGTCACGATCTGGCGCACTTGGTCGATTTGAGGCGCCCAGGCTACTGGCACTTCGAGCTTTCTCACCGGGCGATTCAGCAAGAAGGGCTGCAATGCTCGTCCTGTCACCTGGAGCTCTTTCCTTACAATCAGGCCCAACACTTTGTCGACCCGCTCGCCCGCGCTCAAAACTGCACAAACTGCCACGGCCTGCAGGCAATTGACTAGGCCGCTCGCCCGGATTTCTCACGGGTTCTCTACTGCGGAGCCGCAATCATCCGCCCTGACTGCGTTGCGCTCGTTCGGCCTGCTCGACGTACATACAGTACGCCTGCGCGGGCCTTCTTCGCGACGCCTTGCCAGGGCGGCCCTTGCGGCTCCTCGCGACGACAACCCGTGAGAAATCCGGGCTAAGCGCGAACGCCGGGACGGCGCTTCTTCTTGGCTTCCATGTAAGAGCGCAACACCGCATTCATTAAAGACTGATAACCCCTGCCCTGAGATCGATA
>JANQFM010000735.1 GCA_028277865.1 Acidobacteriota bacterium | reverse complement strand
TTGGGATAATCGGACGAGTCGGCGATGCGGTAGCCGATGCCGAAGAGGATTCGCAGGTCATCCACTGCGCCGCTCATGTCCCAGCTGGGATCGTACTCGTCGCTGACCCGGTGGTAGTTGTTGGCGATGTATTCCTCGCGCTTTTTGCGGGTCCACTCTTGGCCGTGCTCCACGTGGTCGATGCCGGCGTCGGTGTAAAGGGCCGGGATGCCGACTTTGGCGAAGCTGAAGTGGTCGGAGCGGTAGTAATACCCCTTTTCCGGTTCGGGGTCGGGACGCACTGTGCGCCCGGCCTGCTTGGCCGCTTCGTCCAGGTAATCGTCCAGTTGCGAGTTGCCGTAGCCGATCACCGTGATGTCCTTCATGGGACCCAGGATGTTGAGCCCGTCCATGTTGATGGCGGCAACCGTGCGGCGGGGCGGGTAGACGGGATTGGCGGTATAGTAGGCCGATCCCAGCAGCCCCTGCTCTTCGGCGGTCACAGCCAGGAAAAGCACCGAACGCGAAGGCGGCTCGGCCAGCCCCGAGAAGGCCTTGGCCAGGGCCAGCAGGCCGGCTATTCCGGTAGCATTGTCCAGGGCGCCGTTATAGATCTGGTCGCCCTCCAGGCTCTCGTCGAGTCCGAAGTGGTCCCAGTGGGCCATATAGACCACGTACTCCTCGGAGTTCTCCGAGCCGGGCAGTACGGCCAGCACGTTGTTGGAGGTGGATCGGCGCAGCTTGTTGCTTAGCGAAAGCGAAGCCGACAGGCCCAACTCAACAGCCTGGAAGTCCTTGGAAAGTGCCTGTTGCTGAAGTGCTTGCAGGTTTTGACCGGCGCGTTCCAGCACGGATTTGGCCGCATCCAGGGTCAGCCAGCCTTCGACGGCCACCCGCGACATGTTGTCGTCTGAGCGCACCAAGTCGAATAGGGGTCCCGTCCAGCTGTTGCGCACCGTGTCCCATCCGTATCCGGCGGGATCGGTGTCATGGATGATCAGGGCGCCGGCAGCGCCTTGGCGGGCGGCCTCCTCGTACTTGTAGGTCCAGCGGCCATAGTAGGTCATGGTGCGGCCGTTGAAGAGCGATTCGTCCCCGCTGGCGAAGCCGGGGTCGTTGACCAGCAGGACGACGGTCTTGCCCGCCACATCCAGGCCTTCGTAATCGTTCCAGCCGTACTCGGGCGCCACCACTCCGTAGCCTGCGAAGACCAGTTCGGAGTCCTCCAATGCGACCGATTCCACCACCCGCTTGGTCCAAAACACGCCTTCCGACCCGTGGGTGAAACGCAGAGCATCTCCTTTCCCTTTCACCTCCAAAGCGGGTTCGCCCTGAACCGTGATATCGACCAGCGGGACGGGCTGATAAAAGTCGCCAGCATTGCCGGGCTGCAGGCCCAGTTTTTGGAATTCGTCGCGCAGGTAGGCGATGGTGCGCTCCTCTCCCGGCGAGGAGGGCGCACGCCCCTGGAATTCGTCCGAGGAAAGCGTCTGGGTCCACTGCACAACATCGTCCAGCCTGATGGACTGCTTTGCCGTCTCGACGGGATCGGCTGCTGCGCAAGAGAGCATCAGCCCAGTCAGGCCAATGCTGAAATGGAGTCTGAATCGGATGTGGGCAATAATCATGATGCCCGCATTCTGCACCCTCCAGGCCCCAGAATTCAATCTGCTGGGCTGTTCTTTGCGTCCTTGGCGTCTTGGCGTCTTGGCGCGAAACTCCCCAAGCTCCCCGTCTGCCGCAGCGCCTCATAAGCGGCAATGGCCACGGCGCTGGAGAGGTTGAGGCTGCGCACGCCGGGATGAAAGATGGGGATCCGCCACAAGCGATCGGCATACTTTTCAAACACCCACTCGGGCAGCCCCCGCGTCTCGTTGCCGAACACCAGGACACTGTCTTCCCCGAACTCCGCTTCCACATAGGATGGCCCGGCCTTTTTGGAAAAGAAGAAAAGCCGCTCTTCAGGGAGTCCGCGCAGGGCTTCTTGCAGCGAATTATGTTGATGCAGTTTCAGGTGTTCCCAGTAGTCCAACCCAGCCCGCTTCAGTTGCCGATCGCTGATCTCGAATCCCAGAGGCTTGACCAGATGCAGCCCAATCCGAGTCGCCGCGCAAAGCCGCGCCACATTCCCCGTATTGGGCGGAATCTGAGGGTGAACCAACACAATGCGCATGGGTGAGAGGGCAGTTGTCAGTTGTCGGTTGTCAGTTGTCAGTTTGGGAGAAGATCGGAAATGAGGGGATTTGTTCTCTCTCCGAACTGACAACTGACAACTGACAACTGACAACCGACAACTGGTGATAACTGACAACCGACAACTACCTGCCTCGCTCGTCGCCCCAGAGCAGCTTATGAATCTGCATCTGCATCCGCACCGGCAGGCCGTCATGCAAGATCCAGTCGG
>JANQFM010000730.1 GCA_028277865.1 Acidobacteriota bacterium | reverse complement strand
GCGAGCCCTGCCCTGCCTTCATCCCGTTCCAGCTTGAGAGACGAGCGCGCCCCCAGGACATTTTCAAGGTAGGCCTGGATTTCCGCTTGCGATGATTCATCGAGGTTGTAGGCTTCGGCCACGAAAGCAAGCCGACCTTCAGCCCGGAAGGTGCGGCGGGCAGAAGGGACGAAGTTGCCGGTTCCCAAGGGGGCTGCATCACGGCCCCGAATGGAGATGCGGTCTCGGCGTCCCAGCAGGATGGGGCTCCAGGCAAGCTCTGTTGCGGGCGGTCGGACCTGAAAATCGTGAGTCAGCCAGCTGCCGCTGCCGCCCAATTCGTCCAAAAACCCGGCCTGCAGGGAGTAATGGCCAGGGGCAAGGCTGATCAGCCGATTGACAGCCAATCCATTTTGTTCCACCACGGCGTTTCGAGAGTCGTTCAGCCTGAGGGCCAAAGGGCCGCCGAAGGTCTGCAGCACAGCTCCCGACTCGTCCCGCAGCAATGCATTGATCTGAATACGGCAAATGCGTCCTTCGCGCCCTTGGGCGGTGAGATCCCGAAACTGAAGCGAGGAGGAAGGAATGGTCAAGGAGACCAAGACTTTCTGCCCCAAGGCCTTTTTCTGCAGTACGTCTGCTCTCAAGAACGCCTCGCCGGATCCGGATTGATGCGCTTTCTGAATCGTATCGAGAGCCTCGAGTTCGGAATGGCCCAGCAGCTCCATCCCTTTGGGCCGTGCAGGGTAGCCTGTGCGGTTCCGCGCCTCCAGGTTCAGGCGGGCCACAGCCAGGCGTTGCTTCCGGTAGCGCCCGTCCAGAACCGGCTGCCGGGAATGGTAAAAGAGCCGGTAGTGGTTGCGGGCTTCCAGGAATACGCGCCTGATTTGCGAAGCCAGGTCGTCCTGCCCAAGCACGAATCCGGAGGTGGAATTGACGATCAGCCGAAGCGGACTGCTGCGGCCGCTGCGCCGCAGTGGGGCAACATCGCGGCCCTGGGCGCCGGGAGAAGGTTCGGGTCTGGCTTCGTCCTGGCTGTAGACGGCCAGGTGAAAGGCATTGGCCAGCTCCAAGGTGCGCTCTACCTCGGAGGGGGGCAGGGGAGGGCTGACCTGATCCGGGCCAAGCAGAAGAAGGCTCTTGCGCCCTTGAATTCCGGAAAGGGCACGGGCCACCGCTTGGATCAGGGCAGGGTAGGAAGATCGGCTGCTGCGCCGCAAGTCTGCCGAAGTCGCATAGAAGATCCTCTGGATTCGCCGGGCCAGCTGCAAACGGCCTTGGGCAGTCGCCAAGGATCGGCTGTCGAGCCTCTCGTCCTGCCGCCCAAAACCTGCTTCCGGCAGTTGGCCCGGTTCGGAGCTTCGCAGGGCTTGAAGCAGCCCTTCGGATTGGCCGCTGAATGGATGCAGCAGGCGAAGATCCGAGCCCAGCCGGAAGATACAGACTTGAAGGCCGGGGCCAAGCCGGCCCAACGCCTGAACGAGCGCAGCCACAGCGTCAGCGCTTGGCGGTTCACCCACCAAAGCCACCACAACGAGATGGATGGGCTCCGTCGATTCCGCGGCTGCCTCCAGGCGGACCACTTGATGAGCAACCTCGTCCTCAAAGATGACAAGTTCATCCGCCCGAATCCCCGTGACGATGCGGTTTTCAGGATCCAGCACCAAGGCGTCGACAAAGACCAGCGGAATCTCCTGGGGGCTGTCAGCCGGCTGCTGAGCAGCAACAGGAATGGCTAACACGAGCAGTCTGGCACCCACACCGATCCACGGCAATAGCTTCTTAATCATTTTGACCCTAGGTACCCTACGCTCTGATCATCCGGCCTTCCCCCTAAGTGCTACCGCCCGCCAATGCGGCGACCTATCTATCGAGGAATCCGGGAAACCGGCAAAGGACTCCAGAGTCGGCAACCAGGATTTGAAAGGCTAGATGCCCGGTACGGCTGGCACATCTTTTGCTCCCCTCCCTTTCTGCCGGCCTCCGGTTTCCGGATCCCGGTTTCCGTCACTGTTAAGCCATCGCCAGCAAGCTTTCCTCCACAATCCCCCGCACCAACGCTACTTTGTAGCCGTTCTGCTCCATTGGCTCAGCGCCTTCAACAGCGGCCAAAGCTGCCTGGCGGGCGATAGCAGAGTCGAGTTGCTTGCCTGTCACAGCCTCTTCGATGGCCTTGCAGCGCCAGGGAATGGGTGCCACGCCGCCCAGCACGGCACGGGCCTGCAGGACGCGACTACCATTAAGGCGAAGGGCCAGAGCCAGGCTGGAGAGGGCAAAATCCCAGGCGCCGCGCTCGCGCACTTTGCGGTAGGAGCTTTTCCAGCCCGCTGTCTCGCCGGGCAGTGCGATCTCGGTCACAACGTCGCCCCGCAGCAGCACGTTCTCACCGGTCAGGTTCATGGTCGGCAGTTCAAAAAACTCCTCGACAGGCAGGCTGCGTTCCCCTTTTCGGCCCTGAATGATCAACTTGGCCTTCAGGGAGATCAAAGCCGGAGCGGTGTCCGAAGGGTGGACGATGTAACAGGGCCCGCCGCCGAAGATGGCATGGTAGCGGTTTTCGCCATCTAAGGCGTAGCACTTGGTGCCGCCTTTCTTGAGGCAATGAAACTCGCCCCGGTAGTACCAGCAGCGGGGACGCTGGCAGAGATTGCCGCCCAGGGTCCCCTGGTTTCGCAACTGAGGGCTGGCCACGCCGCCGGCCGCCTGGGCCAGGCCCGGATAGCGCTCCTTCACCAGTGCGCTGGAGGCCACTTCGGAGATGCGGGTCAGGGCGCCGATGCGCAGGCCGCCATCACTTGCCGGACGGATGCCGCTCAGCTGTTCGATCCCGCTCAGGCTGACCACCTTGTCAGCACTGAAAGTCCCGTCGCGCAAGCAGCCCAACAGGTCGGTGCCGCCAGCATGAAGGCGGGCACCGGAATCGGACAGATGCTCGACGGCCTCGTCGACGGACTGGGTGCGTACGTAGGAAAAGTTTGCAAGCATGGCTTATCTCCTCCCCTGGGTCGGGGTCTCAGGTGCATCCGAAACCTGCTGTTGCTCCAGCATTTCCACCAGCCGGGTGGGATTGACGGGGGTCTCGGTGACCCGCACGCCTGTAGCATGGTAGACCGCGTTGGCGATAGCCGCGGCGGTGGGGATGGTCACCGGCTCGCCCAGCCCCTTTGCGCCGGTCGAGTTGCAATCGGTGTCGGAGGGGTCGATGGGCAGCGAATCCATGTCGGCAGGCACGTCCATGGCGGTGGGGATCTTGTAGTCGTGCCAGTTGAGATTGACCATCTTGCCGGTTTGCTTTTTGTCCAGCACCCGGCGTTCGGTCATCCCCAGGCCGATCCCCATCACGATGCCGCCGTAGACTTGGCTGTCGTAGGTCTTGCGGTTCATGACCCTTCCGCTGTCGTGAGCGCCCAAAAAGCGCAGCACTTGAACCTCGCCGGTACGGGTGTTGACCGCTACCTCGCAAAACTGGGCGCCGAAGGGGCAGACGGCCTTTCCTTGGGGATTGGGCCCCCGGTAGCCGATCCCGACGATGACCTGGGTTTGGCGAAACTCGCGGATGCCGCTTACGGCGACTTTCTTGGCAGGATCCTTGGTCGAAAAGACCTGGCCGTTTTCCAGCTTCAAGTCTTCGACAGGAACCTCCAGTTGCTTGGCGCCCATCTCCAACAGCCTCAGTTTGCACTCGTAGGCGGCTGCCCGCACGGCCGGGGATTCAGTGGGCACCGTCTTGCTGCCGCCGCTGCCTGTGGCATACTGGGTGGTGGCCGTATCGGCGTGTTCGATCTGGATGCGGTCCAAAGGCACTGCGAGCTCTTCGGAGACCACCATGGCCATGACCGTCTTGGTGCCGGTGCCGATGTCACTGGCGCCCATGTTGAGGTTGGCGCTGCCGTCGGCGAAGTACTTGACGATGGCGGTGGATGGAGGCCCTCCCGCGCCGGCCACCCAGACGCATCCGCCCATGCCCACTCCGCGCTTCCAGGGGCCGTCGCCTTTGCTGCGCTGACGGGCTTCGCTCCAGCCGAACTGCTCGGCGCCTTTTTCCAGGCACTCCTTGAATCCGGTGCTGCTGTAAGGCTGTCCTCCGCGTCCCTGGCTGACTTCGGTCAGGTTGCGCAGCCGGATCTGGACGGGATCCAAGCCGATCCTCTCGGCCAGCGAATCCATCATCTGCTCCAGGGCCCAGGAGCACTGAGGATGGCCCGGCGCCCGCATGGGGCGCTGCTCTCCGGCGTTGATGTAAACGTTGTGGTTGACCGTCTTGACGTTGGCGCACTTGTAAAGGTCGCGCACTTGCCAGTCGAGGATGCCGGTGCCGTTGCCCGAGTAGGCGCCTCCGCTGCCGGTGGCCTCGAATTCCAGCGCTGTGAGCGTGCCGTCCTGCTTGACTCCTGCCTTGAGGCGCATGCTGTTGGCGGGACGGTTGCCCACGCAAAGCAGAGTCTCCTCGCGCGTCAGGAAAAGCTTGACCGGTCGCGCCGTGCGCTTAGCCAGCAAGGAGGCAATGACTGAGTACTTGCCCGTCGAAAGCTTGGCGCCGAAGCCTCCGCCCACGTAATGGCAGATCACCCGGACGTTGCTCAGCGGCATCTCCAGGGCTTGGGCCAGCCGGGACTGAACGGAGTAAACTCCTTGGGTCGATTCCCAAACCACCAGGGTGTTGCCGTCCCACCGTGCCACGCACCCATGCGACTCCAGGGCGGTGTGCAGTTCGGCTTCCGTGCGGTAGTTCTCTTCCAGGACCACATCCGCGTCGGCGAATCCTGCCGCCACATCCCCTCGCGAATAGACCCGGGCCTCGCCGGCCCGGTTGCCGCCCTCGCGGACCTCCGGAGCGCCGGGCTGAAGAGCCTGTTCTTCGTCCGAGACATGGGGCAGCACCTGGTACTCGACCTGGATTGCCCGCAAAGCGTCCCGGGCCTGGTAGGGGGTGTCAGCCGCCACCGCTGCCACCGCCTCTCCCTCAAAGCGGCAATGAGGATCGAAGAGGCGGGCGATGGTGCCGCTGCGGTCGCGGTACCAAGGGATATTGGCTTCAGCAGTCATGTCGCTGATGACGGCCCGGACTCCCGGCAGCTTCTCCGCATTGGAGGTGTCGACCTTCT
>JANQFM010000722.1 GCA_028277865.1 Acidobacteriota bacterium | reverse complement strand
AGAGCCTGAGCCTCGAACTGCGCGGCCTTCATCTGTTATGACTCCTCCTTTCAAGGGTGGATCATAACAGACGGGCCTGTCAAGTCCTGACCGGCCGCGAGAACCAAAGAGGCAGTGAAAACTGAACCTTGAGGCGACCAGGCAAGGCTTGCACCAGTGAAAGGCAGCACAAAAGGTTGTTCGATCTAGGCTTAAAAACTGGAAATTATTTTTGAGCAGGCCCTTAGTCCGGCTTAGCCCACCGGGTGCGCCCGCATCTATCTTGCGGGCCTCTGCTGCGCGGGATTCAGTGCCCTGGAAGGTGGGCAGATCCCCGGATACCAAAGGCCCGCAAGATGCGGGCGCTCCGCTCGGAGGCGCAGCAAGGCAGGGGTGCAGGAGTCGATTCGGGCCTCCACACGCCACCGTCTTCGCATTTTCGGTGCCCAGGTTGTCTGACGGCACCCCTGCTCCTGCACCCATTCAGGGTGCGCCGTTAATCGGACCTCTGATCCGGTGGTATCGCTTCGCTCAACCACCGGCTACACTCTGGCAGCGCCTCCGGCGCAAGCGGACCAAGAGGCGGTAGGGAGTTTTGCAGCAGTATCGAAAACTCAAGACACGGCCCTTTCCAGGCGTGGGATACTCCCCGCCATGATGTCCTTCAGCGCCGGACGGCTGCAAAGCCTGTCCATTACCACCGGCTTGGCCTGGACCTTGTCGGAGATCGCCCGACTGCAAGGATCCTGCAAGGAGTTGAACAGGCACGGGGAACGGCTCTTGCAGCCGCTGGCCGATTCCTCTCGGATCGAGGGTGCCCGAGCCTCCTGCCGACTGGACGGTGTCACAGCGACGGCGGAACACTTGCGGACCCTGGTCGAAGGCAAGGCCCAGCCCCAACAGGGATCGGATTCCGAATTGCTGGGATACAAGCAGGCGATCCGCTGGATCCATGCTTCATCCTCAACCTTGGTGGCCCCTTCCACCCTGAAGAAATTGCACGCCATGGCCTTGCCCGAAGACGAGCAAGCGGGGCAGTGGAAGCAAGAAGACATCGATTTTCAGGAGTTGGGGGAAGGCCTGCATCGATTTCGGCCCGTCTCAGCCCGGCACGCTCCTTCCGCTGTCCGGCGACTTTGCCAGGCCTACCGGCAGGCAGCTCGGCAACCGCGTTTCCCCTCCTTGTTGGCACAGGCTCTGCTCGTGCTGGACTTTCTTTGCATTTCGCCGTTCCCGCGGGCCAATGGGCGCGTTTCCAGGCTGCTGGCCAGGCTGACCCTGGCCAAAAGCCAAATCCCTGCAGGGCGCTATGTCAGCCTGGAAGGCCTCATCGAGCAATCGCTGCACAAGTATCGAAGCGCACTGCAGTCCAGCCTGGCAGGCTGGCACCAGGGAGAGCATGACTTGTTGCCCTGGCTGGACTTTTACCTGAAAATGGTCCACCAAGCCTGCCTCCAGTTCCAGCAACGCATGGACAGCGCCCTTCGCCGCCCGGGCGCCAAACGCGTCCTGGTCGAGTCGGCTGTGAAGGCATTGGAGGGGGAATTCACCAGGCGGCAATTGGAAAGGCTCTGCCCGAGCGTCAGCGCAGAGATGGTGCGCCGCGTTCTCAAGGACTTGAAAAAAGAAGGGCGGGTAGCCTGCCTGGGAAGGGGGCCGGGAACGCGCTGGAAAAAGGAAGGCGATTGGTGAGCGGCCCACACTTCTTACCATACAAAATAGTATAGTAATGCCCTTTTAGAGGATCGAAAACCAGGATGCCCTGGCTTCAGTCCTTGGCTAGAGTAATCAGGTAGTCGGCTGCCTGCGATCTGGGTGTGGTGTTGGCCACGCAGCAAGTCATGGAAACAAACTCGACGGTCAAAAGCGGCGATGATCCAGTGCGGGAGCTGGTTCCCCGCCTGGGCAAGAAAGCGTACCAGCACCAGGGGCTGGCGCGGCGTCGGGCCTGGCTTCAAGAACGCACCGGCGTGCGCCTGGAGCATGTCGGCCTGAGCTCGATCGATCCGGGGAGCATGCGGGGCAATATCGAAAATCCCATTGGCGCCGCCCAAATCCCTATCGGCGTGGCCGGACCACTGATGGTGAGGGGAGAGCAGGCCCGGGGAACCTTCTACGTCCCCATGGCCACCACGGAAGGCGCCCTAATCCGTTCCTATGAGAGGGGAATGGTGACCTTGACGCGGGCTGGCGGCGTAGAGGCGGTGGTGACAGCCAGCCAAAACCAGATCAGCCCTTCTTTTTTCTTTTCCTCAGCCGTCCAGGCAGCGGCCTTCGGAAACTGGCTGCAACAAAACCTGGATTCAATCCGTCAGCAAGCTGAAGAAACCACGCGG
This sequence comes from Acidobacteriota bacterium, assembly GCA_028277865.1. Taxonomy (GTDB): domain Bacteria; phylum Acidobacteriota; class UBA6911; order RPQK01; family DATIPO01; genus JANQFM01. Next base: position 1,716 of record JANQFM010000722.1, on the reverse strand, counting down.
CATGGCAAGCTGCTCCAATTGGAGTGCCGCGTCTACGGCCGTCAGGCCATCGTCAACTTCGGCTTTGATACCGGCGACGCTCAGGGCATGAACATGATCGTCAAGGCCACTGATCATGCCTGCCGATGGATCGCAGAGCACTACCCCGTAGAAAGCCTTCATCTTTTCAGCGGAATGTGCTCGGAAAAGCGCGCCTCGGGCTTCGTCCTTTCGCGGGGCAAGGGGAAATGGGCCACTGCCAACGCCCTGCTGCCTGACTCTTTGGTGCGGGCTTACCTGGGATGTTCTGCCCAGCAGCTTTACGAAGTCTGGCATGCCACCGTGGTCGGGCACTTGGCGGCTCACGCGGTCGGCTACTCAGGCCAGCTGGCCAACGGCCTGGCAGCCATCTTCATCGCCACCGGGCAGGACGTGGCAAACGTGGCCAACGCTTCGGCCGGCCTGACCGACTTTCACCTGACCCAAGGCGGAATCCGGGTCAGCGTCACTTTACCGGCATTGGAGATCGCCACCGTGGGCGGCGGAACCGGCTTGGCCACCCAAAAGGAATGCCTGCAGCTACTGGACTGCTTGGGCTCGGGCAAGTCCACCAAATTGGCTGAAATCATCGCTGCCGCCCTGCTGGGAGGCGAAATCTCGATGGGCGCCGCCATCGCCAGCGGCGAATTCGCCACCGCCCACGAACGCTACGGAAGAAACAGGCCGGAGGAGGAGGAGTCCAAGGTCTAGAGTTCGCAGTTCGCGGTTCGCAGTTGGCAGTGCAGAGGCCCGGAACCCGGGGTCGCGCAGAGGCGCAGAGATGCAAGAGCGGATCTGTCTCATTCTGCTTGACTTTGGACTTTGGACTTTGGACCTTGGACAATCTCTTCTAGCCTGACAACTGACAACTGACCACCGGCAACGAACCAATGAATCACGAAGACATTTCGCCGCGAGTCGCACTGGTCACTGGAGGGAGCCGGGGCATTGGACGGGCCGTCGTTACACGTCTGGCGCATTCCGGCTGGAGCGTGGCATTCACTTACGCAGGCAGCAAAGAGGCCTCGCAGCAGCTGGTTTCTGAGCTGCGCGAGAAAGGAGCGAACTGCCGGGCGGATCAGGCGGATGTGCGCGACTTCGAACGCGCCCAGCAGTTGAGCGAGGAGATCAGCAGTGACCTGGGGCCGGTCGGGCTGCTGGTCAATAATGCCGGCATCAAGAGGGACCAGGCGCTGTTCGGCATGACTCTCAAGGCTTGGCAAGAGGTAATCGACACCAACCTGGGCGGAACCTTCAACTACTGCCGTGCGGTGGTTCCGTCGATGATGAAGCGCCGTTCGGGGGTGATCGTCAACGTGGTCAGCGTTAGCGGAATCGTGGGTTTGCCCGGTCAGGTCAATTATTCCGCTTCCAAGGCAGGCGTCATCGGATTGACCAGGTCGCTGGCCCGCGAGGTGGCCCGCTTCGGCTTGCGCATCAATGCCGTCGCGCCCGGATTGATCGAGACCGACATGACGCGCGATATGCCCGAAAAAGCCCTCAAGCGCCTGCTGGAGCAGATTCCCGCCCGTTCCATGGGGACTGCAGATCAAGTGGCCCAGGTGGTGGAGTTCTTGGCCGGTGATGGTGCGGCCTATATCACCGGTCAGGTGCTTCCGATCGATGGAGGCATGGCTTGAGCAGATAGGGACCGGAGGCCGGAGACCGGAAACCGGAGTCCGGCAGAAAGGCTCAAGC
>JANQFM010000638.1 GCA_028277865.1 Acidobacteriota bacterium | reverse complement strand
TATTTGGGAGAGATGCTGCCTTCCTACATGATTCCCTCGCATTTCGTACAGCTGCAAGCCTTGCCGCGCTTGCCCAATGGCAAGCTGGACCGCGAGGCTCTGCCCCGTCCTGAAACGGTTTTGGAAAGCGGACAGGAGTACGTGTCGCCCCGCGATCCCATCGAGGCCAAGCTGTCGGGCATCTGGAAAGATCTGTTGGGAGTCGCCCAAGTGGGCGTGCACGACGACTTCTTTCGGCTGGGCGGGCATTCGCTGCTGGCAACCCAGGTCATTTCGAACATTCGAAAGGTGTTCGGCCTGGAACTGCCTCTCCGGGCCATCTTCGAATCGCCCACTGTGGCTGGACTGGCGGGTCGCATCGAACGGGCCGTCCCCAAAGCGCCCCTGCCCCCCATCGTCCCCGTTGAGCGCACAGGCCGCATTCCGCTGTCTTTTGCCCAGCAGCGCCTCTGGTTCCTGGACCGCCTGGTGCCCAACAGCCCCTTTTACAACATTCCGGTTGCCTGGCAGTTGGAAGGCGATCTCGACGTTGCGGCGCTGCGGATCAGCCTGAGCGAAATCATCCGGCGCCACGAAATCCTGCGCACCTGCCTCTCGCCGGAGAGCGAGCCCCGGCAACTCATTTCGATGAACTGCGATCCGCGAATGGCCGTCGTGGACCTGACCGGACTGAAGGACTCGATCAAGCAGCCTCTCCTGGACCGCCTCAGCCGCGCCGAAGCAGTACGCCCCTTCGATCTGTACCAAGGCCCCCTCTTCCGCATCACTCTGATCCTGCTGGAGGATGGGGGTGATTCAGAGGCCGGTTCCAGGTTCCGGGTTCCGGGTTCCGGGTCTTTTTCCAGACAAAATCGACAGCCTCGGATCTTTAACCTGAAACCCGGAACCCGGAGCCCGGAACCCTCTTCCTCCCCTTCCCAACTGACAACTATCTTCCTCACCATGCACCACGTCATCTCGGACGGCTGGTCGATGGGGATCTTCCAAAGGGAGCTGACGGCACTCTATTCCGGACTAGTTGTCAGTTGTCAGTTGTCAGCTGTCAGTTCAGAAAGGGAATCCTCTGCCTCTGGTCCGGAACCTGGAACCCGGAACCTGGAACCTCTCTCCGCCCCCACCCTTCCTCCCCTCCCCATCCAGTACGCCGATTTCGCCGTCTGGCAGCGCCGCTGGCTGCAGGGCGAAACGCTCGACGAACAGATCGCCTACTGGAAGAAGCGGCTCGCAGGGATCGCCCCACTCGAGCTGCCCACCGACCGTCCTCGACCCATCCTGCAGGCATTCCGGGGTGAATTCATTCCCTTTCAGCTCCCGGACGAACTTTTGGACGCCTTTCACTCCCTCAGCCAGCAACATGGGGCGACGCTGTACATGAGCATGCTGGCCGCCTTCCAAACTTTGCTGCATCGCTACAGCGGCCAGACGGATATCGTGGTCGGATCTCCCATTGCAGGCCGCAATCACCCGGAAATCGAAGGCTTGATCGGCTTTTTCGTCAACACCCTGGCCATGCGCAGCGATTTGTCGGGAGATCCTGCCTTCAGCCGTCTGCTCGAAAAGGTCAGCGATATGGCGCTGGAGGCCTACAGCCACCAGGATTTGCCCTTCGAGAAGCTGGTCGAGCAGCTTCAGCCGGAACGCAACCTGGACCGCAATCCGATCTTCCAGGTGCTCTTCGCCCTGCAGAATGCCCCGCCCAGCTCGCTTGAGATGGCCGGACTGACCGTCCGCCCGATGGCGTCGAATTCGGGAACCGTCCGCTTCGACCTGGAGTTCTACCTGTGGGAAAGGACCGGGTGGTTCACCGGCCTGCTGACCTACGATTCCGATCTATTCGACCGCAGCCGCATGCTGCGCCTCATCCAGCACTTTCAAGCTTTGCTGGAAGGCATCGCCGCCGACCCCGCCCAGCGCTTGTCTGAATTGACCCTGCTGACCCGTTTCGAGCGTATTCAAATCATCGAGGAGTGGAATCAGACCGCCAGATGTTTTCCCGGCCCGTCCTGCGCCCACAAAATGGTCGAAGCCCAGGCCGACCGGACCCCCCATCGAATTGCTGTAACTTTCACCGACCAACAGCTCAGCTACTGCCAGCTCAATCAGAGAGCCAACCAACTGGCCCACCGTCTGAAAGCCCAGAGTTCCCTTAACCCAACAGCGGCACAGTCGAACAGCCCGGAATTCCTGGTCGGACTGTGTATGGAGCGCAGCCTGGAACTGGCCATCGCCTTGCTGGGAACCTTAAAGGCCGGCGCCGCCTACCTGCCCCTTGACCCCGACTACCCCGCCCAGCGGCTGGCCTACATCCTTTCCGATGCCGGAGTCTGCATCCTGCTGACCGAAAAAAGCCTCTTGCCCACGCTGCCCGACACCCCGGCCCGCAAGCTGTGCCCGCAGGAATGGATGGATCCGACCGTCAGCAAAAAGGACACCAATCCGGCCAACGGCCAACTCACAGACGAAAGCCTCTCCTACGTGATCTACACCTCCGGCTCCACTGGACAGCCCAAAGGGGTTCAGCTGACTCAGAAAAGCCTGCGCAACCTCCTGCAGACCATCGGGCGAATCCCAGGCTTGGGCCAGCAGGACGTCCTGCTGGCCGTCACCACCTTGTCTTTCGACATCGCCAGCCTGGAGTTCCTGCTCCCCTGGACGGTCGGTGCCCGAAACGTGTTGGCCAGCCGCGAAACGGCTCGCGACGCCGCCCGCCTGCGCCAGGCGCTGGACGAGTCAGTCGCCACAATCATGCAGGCCACGCCGACTTCCTGGCGGATGCTGACGGAACTGGAAAGCCAGTCGCAGCGTTCCCTGAAGATCAAGGCCTTTTGCGGCGGCGAGGCCTTGACACCCCAACTGGCCTCCGCCCTCATCTGCCGAGGCGCCGAATTGTGGAACCTCTACGCCCCCAGCGAAACCACCATCTACTCCACCCGCCATCCGGTATCTGCGGACACCGGATCGGTCCCCATCGGGGTGCCTGTCGACAACACCCGAACCCTGCTTCTGGACCGGCATCTGCAGCCCGTCCCGGTGGGAGTGCCGGGCGAATTGCTCATCGGCGGAATGGGCTTGGCCCGCGGGTACCTGCGCCGAGCAGCCCTGACCGCTGAAAAATTCATCCCCGACGCCTTCAGCACCGCTCCGGGCGAGCGCCTTTACCGAACCGGCGACCTGACCCGCCACCGCCCCGACGGCAAGATCGATTACCTGGGACGCATCGACACCCAGGTCAAGCTGCGCGGCTTCCGCATCGAGCTGGGAGAGGTTGAGGCCGCCCTGACCGAGCACCCTTCCATCCAGCAAGCCGTGGTCGTCCTGCAGCAGGATGCACAAGGCGACGGGTTGCTGGTGGCATACATGATCGAAAGCAGTCAGGAGTCAGGAGTCTGGAGTCAGGAAGAAGGGGAAGAGAAGGTTCGCAGTTCAGAGAAGGAATCATCATCTGTTTCCGACTCCCGACTCCCGACTCCCGACTCCCCGTCTGCTCTGCCAACAGTCTACAGCCTAAAGCCTACAGCCTTGGCCCCCTTCCTCCGCGACCGCCTCCCCGAGTATATGATTCCGGCTCAGTTCATCCACGTGGACGAGATGCCCCTGACTCCCAGCGGCAAGGTCGACCGCGAAGCGCTGCCCACCGTCCAGGGCCGCCGCTTGCGCTCCAAGGCCACCTCCCGAAAGCCCCACAGCCAACCCGAGCAGCTGCTGGCCGGACTGTGGAAGGAGTTCCTGCAATTGGACGAAGTCAGCGTCGAGGACAACTTCTTCGACCTGGGAGGCCATTCTTTCTTGATCGTCCGCATCCAGAACCGATTGGAAAAGGTCCTGGATGTCCGCATCCCCGTAGCCAAATTCTTCGCCCATCCCACCATCGGCAGCTTGGCTGCCTACATGAGCCGGATGACCGGCCAAATCACAAGGCCCGGCCCCGACCCGGCCCCGACGGCCACCATCCGAGCAAGGGTCAAGAGCCAGAAAAAAGCCCGTCAGAGGCGTAGAGCCCGGCGGAAAGCCTGAAATAGCCACCGCCCAGGCAAGCTGGAAGAGCCCGCTTGATCGAACGGGCTTCCAGCAGCCGGCTTTAGCCCCCTGGGCGTTGCTTCCCAATTCCCGCCAAGTGTGTCGGAGACGAGGCTGAAGCCCAGAGAAAAGCCCGTTGAAGAACGGGCTCGCATTTGCCTTGCGCACTCAGTCCCCAGCCCTGAAGGACTGGGCTAATAGCCCGAAAGGCTGAAGGCTTTCGGGCAACCTGCTGAAGCAGGTGAAAACGACGTTCCCCTTTTCTGCAACTGGAAGGAAACACACTGATTAGAGGCTTATGTTAACGCCAATGCCCTGCCGGGGTGCGACCCGTTATTGAACCGCAAATAAGTAACAATCACCTAAGATCGCGCAGAAGCTCTGAGCAAGTCCCCCAGATCGTGTTTCTTGTCACCCAACCATTACCGAGCGTTCCTTTTTTCGATTTGCTACACTGACATGCTGACAACGGTTTGCGTCTTTCATTTTGTGGATGGCGGTATCGCTCAGCCCCGTCGATGAGGCACTGGGATCTTCGATGAATCTGGCATTTCCCTTTATTGGAAATCCCAGAAATACTTAGAAACGTGCAGACGATGAAATCCGCTCATAAAGGCCGGGACTACTTTGCGCACAGCGATCCGCGCCATCCCGGAGGCCTGCCCGGCGATAGGGGAGTCCGCTGGCAGAGGCTGGACGATCATCTCAATGGCGTTGCCAAGCTGGCCCGGGAATTGGCACGCCAAGCCCGACCCGACGATGACAGCTTCGCCCTCTCTGCACACTGGGCCGGCTTGCTGCACGATCTTGGAAAGTACCGTGACGCCTTTCAGGAGATGCTGGTGGAGGCTGTGCGCGACGGCAGGAAGAGAAAGGTGCCTCACGCGGTCTTCGGCGCCGCATACGCCTTCGGTCAGCGCTGCTACGACCTTGCGCTGGCCGTCCTGGGCCATCACGCCGGCCTCCATCGCCTGGGGGATCTCCGCTCCAAGATCCGACCGGAGGAGGTCGAGGAGGCAGGACGGCTGGTGCGGGACCGGGCCGGCAGAAGGGACCACCTGACCGAATTGCTGGGCAGCCTGCCTGAGATCGATCCAGGATTGCGCAAGCGCCTGCTGGAGATGGAGTTGCGCATTCGCATGCTGTTCAGCTGCCTGGTCGATGCTGACCGCCTGGACTGTGCCCGACTGGAGCAAGGCCGGCTGCCGTCAGGCAGGCCGCTTGAAGCGCAAATCCTTCTGGAGCGTTTGCTGGCCCACATCCGGGAGCGTGCCGCCGCCTGCCGGGAAGGGCAGGTGAAGAGGGCACGCCAGGATGTTTTGCAGGCCTGCCTGCAGCAAGCGGACCTGCCTGGCAGGCTGTTTTCACTGTCTGTACCCACTGGCGGCGGAAAAACACTTTCATCCATGGCCTTTGCGCTCCAAAGGGCAGCACTGAGGCAGGATGAGATCCGTCGCATCATCGTGGTCATCCCCTACCTTTCGATCATCGAGCAAAATGCAGCAGTCTACGCGGACGCCCTCGGTGCGGATTCGATTGTGGAGCACCATTCCGGCAACCTCCTCCACCCATCGGAAAGCGAAGGCGGCTCATTCGACGACGCCTCGTGGCGCCGCCGATTGGCTACCGAGAATTGGGA
>JANQFM010000637.1 GCA_028277865.1 Acidobacteriota bacterium | reverse complement strand
GGAGTCAGGAAGAGGGGCCTCTCTCTGCATCCGACTCCCGACTCCCGACTCCCGACTCCCGAACTCCGTCTCCCAGTCTTCCCCCTCTCCCCATCCAATACGCCGACTTCGCCGCCTGGCAAAGGAGTTGGCTGGCAGGAGAGGAGTTGGAAAGGCAGCTTTCCTACTGGACGCGGGAGCTGGAAGGCGCACCCATCCTGGATCTTCCCACCGACCGGCCCCGGCCCAAGGTGAGGGCCTACCGGGGCGATCTGGTCGAGTTCCTGCTTTCGCCTGGGCTGCTGCAGCGAATCGAAGCTCTCAGCCTGCGCGAGGGGGCCACTTTATTCATGACGCTGATGGCTGCTTTCCAGGCGCTGCTGTGCCGGCAGTCCGGTCAAAACGACGTCGTGGTGGGAACTCCCATCGCCAACCGAACTCATCCCGAGGTGGAAGGACTGATCGGCTTTTTCGCCAACACGCTGGCCCTGCGCGCCCGTCCGCAGCCCGACGCCTCCTTCACCGAGTTGCTGAGTCAGGTGAGCGATTGCGCATTTCAGGCCTACGCCCACCAGGATCTGCCCTTCGAAAAGCTGGTGGAACACTTGCAAGTGGAGCGGGATCTGAGCCGCAACCCGATTTTTCAGGTCTTGATGGCCTTTCAGAACCTGCCTGACAGGGCTCTGCAGTTGCCTGGGCTGCAGGTGGAGGGAGAGCCGATCGAGATGGACATGGCCCGCTTCGACCTTTCCCTCTATCTGGCCCAGTCCGAATCCGGCTTGGAAGGCTTCATCCTTTACGACCGCGAAATCTTCGACCGGACCACAATGCTGCGCCTGGCTCGCCAGTACGAGGCTTTGTTTGAAGTAATCGCCGAAAAGCCCTCCGCAAAGCTGGGAGAAATGCCGCTCGGGGATGCGGCTTTACGCCATCAGTTGCTGCTGGAATGGAACGACGCCTCACTGCCAACGGAGCCCAGCCAAGAGTGCCTGCACCACTTGTTCGAGGCCTGGGCTGAGCGGGCTCCAGACCGGATGGTGCTGGTCTTTGAAGAAAGCTGGTTGAGCTACCGAGCATTGAACGACCGGGCGGACGGCTTGGCGGCGCTGCTGCAATCACGGGGTCTGAGCCTGGATGGCAGGGTGGGGTTGGCCCTGGCGCCTTCGCTGGAGATCGTGCTTTCCATCTTGGCCGTCCACAAGGCGGGCGGCGCATATCTGCCCCTCAACCCCGACCATCCCAGTCAGCGGCTGGACCTGCTCGTGGCAGAAGCCCGCCCTGCCCTGCTGCT
>JANQFM010000599.1 GCA_028277865.1 Acidobacteriota bacterium | reverse complement strand
CGGTGGTGATCGACCCGACGAGCCCCTACTCCGGCGGAGCCATTTTAGGCGACCGGCTGCGGATGCAGAGTCATGCGGCGCCGGGGAGGCCGGGATCTGGGAGGAAAGAGGCTGTCCAGCAGTCCGCTTCCCATCATCTTGGTCAGGCGGGCGCCGTCGAGCCGAAAAGCAGGTTCTTCGAAGGTGCCCCGAAGCTGGAAAGGCAGCAAGGGCCGACCCTGACGGTCGCGGGGAAGGACGCCGGTCAAGCTGCCCAGCAGGCCTCGCGGACGGGACTGCTCCGTCACCGACTGAGGCGCAAAGGCCACCAGGCCGTCCAATCGCAATGCGCCCTCAAAGGCGAATCCGCCTTTTCCGTCCAAGGTCAGATCAGGCGTTTGGATGGAGAGGTCGTCCGTGCTGACCCGGCCCTCGGCAATGCGAAGTGTGGCGCTCATCTTCTGGATGGGCGTGCCCTGTCGATCGAACTTCAAGCCCACGAATTCGCTCAAGGCTGAAAGCTCACGGCTGAGGCTGATACCGGCCAGGCGCCCTTCCTTCAGGTCGAAGCTGCCGTCACCTCGGCTGTTTTGCAACAAGCCGCCCCGGCGAAAGGCTGCTGTGTTGAGCCGGAGGGAAGCGTTGAGGCGACCGAAGATCCGGTCTTTCGATTGGGAGTTATCGGAAATCAGCCGGTTGACGTCGGCGTTTTCGAGATCGCCCCGAAAGGCGATGAGCGGTTGGCTGGGGCGCAGGTCGATCGTCAAACTGCCCCGTCCCTTGCCCTGGTAAATCCCGAATTCAAAGGGTCGCAGGGCCATGACGCCATCGGCCATCGACAGGTCGGCTGAAAACGGGGCCAACTGCATGGTGCCGTTTTCGAGACGCTTCAGGCGCAGCTTGCCCTGCCCTTTCAGCTCCTTCAGCCAGTCCGGTACGGCGGCGACCGGTGCCTCTGACGGCGACTCATCCCCTGACAGCAAGGCCTGCCAGGCCGGGACGTCCAGCAGGTCGCCGCTCAGGTCGAAGTCCACTTGCGGAGAGTCGAAGCCGGCGATGTGCAGGCTGCCTTGAAAGGTCCCTCCGGCACCTTTAAGCTCAGGAACTGTGAGTTCGACTCCGCCAGGCTGCACAACCGCCCGCAGCAAGGCAGCCCGCACAGGATTGCCCTGGGGAGAAAAGGAAAGCTCAACATCCCGCACTTCCCCCTGCCCGGAAAAGCTGCGCCGTGCGGACGCCCCCTTGAGGCGCAATTCGAAACTCACCTTCCCCTTCATTTGCGGCAGCTCTGCAAGCGCTGCTCCCAGGCGGGCCGGCCAGCGTCGCGCAGCCTGGAGATCGCCGTCCTCGATGCGCATGGTCAGGTCTGTCAAGGCGGAATCGCCCACCCCCAAGCTGCCTTGGCATTGAATGCCCAGGCCCAGATAGTCGAGCCCCATGCGGTTGATTTGAAGCCTCTTGCGGTCGGGGGCCAGCAGGGTTTCGCCTTGCAGCGACAGCGTATCGCCGGCCTTGTCGGTGATGTCGGCCTGAATCTGCACAAGGGTGGCCCCGCTTTCTGAAGCGAGGCTGGCCGATGCGCTGATCATTGCCAGCTGTTGGGGAAGGGGCAACCAGGGTTCCAGCAGCGACAGCGGCACCTGGGTGGCACTCAGCCGACCGTTCAAGGGTGTCTCAAGCGGCGATTCCAGCTGGAGGGGGCCCAGTTTGCCTTCTGCCTCCAGGCGTCCTTGTGAATCAAAAGTGAAGGCCAGTAGGAAGGGAAACGGCGAATTCCGGCTGATTGCACGCACTTCCACTCCGACTTCGTCCAGCCGTATGGCCGGGCCGTCGGCGGGTTCGATAAAAACGGTCCCGTTGCTGAGCGACCAGTTGCGCAAGGGCGCCTGGCGGGAAGACGAGCCGGAGGGCTGCCGGCCGGCGGCATCGCTGCGGGCGAGGCGGGCGATATTCCACTCGGCGTTGGAGTGCTGGGTGATATGAACCGTCGGCTCTTGAATCTCAAGCGCCAGCAAAGCAGGTTCGCCGACCAGCAGCGACATCGTTTCGACATCGGCTTGCACCGATCGGGCGCGAAAGAACTCCTCCCCGGCGAAACCTTCCGCCTGCCCCACCACGACTTGGTTGAGCCGCAGCCGCAAGGGCATCAATGTGAGGTCGACATCCTGCGCATCGACCGGCAGGTTGAGGGCTTGGGAAAGCTGATCCAGAATCAGCCCGCGATGCCGGTTGGCGTCGAAGGTGGCGACAAAAACGCCGACGGCGACCAAGAGTACAGCCAACAACGCCGCCGCGACCAGCAATAGTCTCTTTTTAAGTCCCATCACATCATCCTTGCCAGTTTTGACCATGAGGCCATCAGCCGAATTCGTCAAGGCTGCACTCGATCTTGTCTGCCACCGAGGCACAGAGTGCACAGAGAGGAATCAGAAAAAGCCCTCTGATCTCATGCTTCTTCCCGCCCTCTCGCCATTAAACATGATTCTTTTG
>JANQFM010000587.1 GCA_028277865.1 Acidobacteriota bacterium | reverse complement strand
TCGCGCAGCGTGCTGCTGACCAGCAACCTGGTCTTCTCGCAGTGGGACCGGATCTTCAAGGACGCGATGACCACGGCGGCGGCCGTGGACCGGTTGGTGCACCACAGCGTGATCCTGGAGCTGAACATCCCCAGCTACCGCATGGAAAGCGCCCAAAAGCGTCAAAAGAGAGGTAAGGGCCGGGATGGCTGATCAGTGGCGCAGCAGGGGACAGCACCCTGCCGAGAAAGAACGAGCAGGAGGCCTCAGCGGCCTGCTGGAGGCCTTCCTCGGGTGAAAGGAGGGCAAAGGCCAGCCCCGAGATGGACGGCCCTTCAGCAAGGGAAAAAAGCACGCGAAAGCCAGTCATGTCGGGACATAGGAGCGCAGCAGGCAACAAAGGGACGATCCGGCGGCGAAGGCCGGCCGCGCGGGTCAGAGGGGGGTGGATCCACCCCCCTCTGACCCTGAACCAGGAAAACTGCCCCCCTGGTAAAGAACAGCCACCCCCTGAAAAGAGGGAATTTTAATTGTCGCCAGGGGGAAATAATAGTTGACGTTAGACATAGCAGATGGCAAGCACTAGGAATGGAGGGTTCTTCGTCCTTCAGGAAGAGAGAGGCAAGCGCTGCCCGCTGGCACCGTTGTGTGGACGAAGCAACTGACCCAGCACCGGCGTCACCTGGCCCTGCTAAACTGCGTAATTGGCTCAAGAATATGACACTTGAGCAGGAGCAGGCCATGATTGAGAAATTTCTTTTTCGGTCCATTCCTCTGGTTGTGTCGGCATTCCAGTTCTGGGTGACGATGGGAACCCTGACAACTTGGACTAAAGTTGCTGAATTGGAATTAGGGTCTTTCGGGGCATTATACCGCAAGATCGTCAATCGTCCCATACAGGTGCAGCGCTTCATTCTCTTCCTGATCATCCTTCTCAGCGCTTTGGCTCTTCTTGCCGCAGTGTTGACTGTTTCCGGGCTTGACTTAACGCAGTCGCTCCTGAATAGGGTGGAGATAATCTTTGCGTGGGGATTTCTCATATTTCTAATTGTTGCGATCACTGTTCAATTCAAGTTGGTACCCCGGTTAATGCTGTTCATGTGGGCAGGTAAGAAGTCGCAATATAAGCATGATCCTGATTGGATCAATGCTCGATGGTTGATTGATTTGGGTGAAAAGGCGATCCCGATACGAACGGACGAAGCAGTGATTGAGGAGACAGCCAGCCGGATTTTCCACGCTCTGGTTGTCACAGGTGTCGATTACGAAGAAGACCGAGCTAACCCCCCCAGAGCCACCAAATTGGATGTGGCCGCCAACTACTGGTTCTTCGGCAATTTGATAGAAGGGCAGATTCACCGTTTGAGGGACAAGCCCCGTTTTAGATTTGGAGTGGATCTTTGGGAGCCCTTGAGGAAGCTAGCTGAAGACGGAGACCAACTCAGTGCAGAGAGCATATTGAATCAAGTTGAGCAAGAAGCCTCGGTCTTTGATAGGCTGGGTCAGTCATTTTCAGGCCTCCTGAAGGATGTGCAGATCGCTATGATTGCACGTAAAGTGGATACGGCGGCCAGACAATTGGCAAAGGTCTATTGTGGAAACGCCTTTCTTCTTCCATTCCGCCGCCTAAAGAGCACTGGTGGAGCACCAGATTTCGAACTCCTGCGTCAACGTCTGACTCGGCTTGGCTTGTCGGAAGGAATGGCACGTCAATTTATCAAGTTATCAACGAGCATGAAACTTTGGGGCGGCGGCCCTGAGAGTGACCCCAAGGCACTTCAATTTGCATTTAGCCGAAACGTCGCACTCCTTTTTCTGAATCTAGGCTGTCTGAGGACATTGCCATCAGTCACTCGAATTCCAAATCTTCCATACTTCAAGAATCTCGTAAGCTGGGTTGAGGCTAGGCTTTTGACGGAAGTACATCACTGGCTCAACGAGGGGAGGAACAAGGAGCAAATTGAAGAGTTTTACAGGAAGCGCTTCCAGATGCCCGTTTACTCGAACATTGCCAGTGAGCTGGACTACTTCCTGTGGCACCAGGCTAGAAAGGTTGCCAAGCAGGAAGAGTCTGGTGTTTTTGGGAAAGTGAGGGGGACTTGGAGGTTTGAGAAAGAAGGGTTTAGCCGAATTGGCTGATGAGCGATGGGCGAACTCTTTGAAAGAGGCCTCGATGCCAACTGCTCACTGAAAGCCGTTGTTCAAGATAATGCAGGTAATGCCTTGGATCTTCGCTGCTCAAAGCCTTGTTCAGAGCCTTTAGTTCGAGCTTCAGCACCCATGCGTTGTGTACAGCTCTTAGAAAGAGGCCATTCAAGCCGGTTTCGCTGAGCATCTTGGACGGCTCGCTCTTGCAAGCAGGACACAAGCAGTTCTCTTGCAGACGACCCAATCGCGAGTGCGTTGACGGTCGATCGGCTCGAACCACGCCTCCCCCAAAGACTCGGAGCTTTCTAAATCGCGCATCGTGGAGCCATGCGCTGCTATCTGTTGAATCGGCGAGAACAAAAAAGAGTGCGGCCGTAGCAACACCGCCGACGCCAAAGATGTGGATACGACTCTGAGGGAATTTACTCTTTATCCTCTGGATGTTTCTCATTACATTCAAAATACGGTCATGATAATGAAGAGGATAAAGGCTGGGCACGACCTTACCTATGGCGACCACCTTCGGTGTCGGACAAAGCTCAACCATTCGGTCCAGATAGTGGTCTGGCAGATCATGTGGGACCACAGGAACAAATCGCGCTTTTTGGTCAGCAGGAACCTTCTTTTGATATATTTGAAGATTGCGAATATGCTTGCCAGGTTCATTCCCTACGTCAAGAACAGCATTCAGATCGGCACCCAGCTTCAATTGAACTTCAAGAACATCTTCCGCCTTGAGGGATCTTTGCTGCATAAGGACTTGGTACCCCCCCGAGTCGCAAAATATTTCTCCTTCGAATTCAAGTGTTCGGTGGACGCTCTGGGTCTGTTGGCGACGATTCCAGAAATCATATGCATTGACCATCAAATGAGGTATTTCGAAAAGCTTCCAAGGTTGGGCGTTGCCTCTGGCGACCGACCAGCCGAGGTAGATTTTCTTTGGGCGGGTAAAGTCGCCAGCGGGGACTTGATCGAATTGTACCATATTCAGGCTCTTCAGCTTCGAATATAGAAGTGTCGTTTTCGCCCAGTTTTGATCCGATCCAACCGTTCAATGCACCCTTCTCTGTGAAGAATTCGAAGGACGTCAGAGTAGGGCTCAAACTGAAGGCAGTCAATTACGAGGTTATATCTGGTTTTCTTGAAGAAAGCGCGGCCCAGCCTCAAGATTCGGTAGATGTCAGGTACACCCGCATCGTAGGCCAGCACCTCTGGTCGTTCCCAAAGCTCCTCCGGCAGTATGCCGATCGCTGTTATAACTAATCTATGATACCGCTTTATTTCATAGCCTTGCTCTCTGAGCCTATTATAGATCTTTCGGTGAGTTGGCGACTTATTGTACGGTCTCTTCAATGCGCAGGGCAGAGCAAGTGCTTGTACAAATGGGGTTGATACGGCGAGCATAGCTTCTTCCAGCAAGCGGATGCTAGCCCGCCCATAAGATTGCCATCCGTTTAGTGTTATTGTTCTCCCTTGACCTGGAATGAGGCTTTCTTTTTTCCGCAAGGCGACCAGATTCTCATACTCTAATGTGTTATCTACTATATAGAGAAAGTCACTGAGAACCGGGTCAAGATGAGATGTTGATTCTACTAAGGTCCGCAGGCGATTCTCTTGCCGAGCGTTCTGGACTATGCGTAAAACATCCTGTTCCTTTAGATCTGAAAAGAAAGGGCAATATACAGCAGGCACAATGGAATTCTTCCATATCAACCCCAAATATTCAAATATTGGAATCCATTGTTGAGGGAAGCCTATAAAGCAGTGGGATGTTTGATCCTTAACACACCGTCGTGCCAAGCCGGGCAGGACAGAGTTATTTTGGTACCAGTCTCCCCTAAGCTCCGTGTAGAGAACGTAGCGCATTATACGCAAGGTTACTGCTTCATCATTTCTTAGTCAAGTCAAAATTGCTACTGATTTATGCCAGGCGAGGTTGAGTCAGACACCCCGGCAGAGCCGGTGGCTTGATGAGTGGGGGCACCTCGAAGACGGTCGACCACCAGAGGAGGATCTTACGGATCGATCAAACCTTTCCCAGTCTCACTGGTCAAACCAGGGGCTTATCTTCGGGGGTCCAGTTATGCCGTCCGGGCGTTGTCTGCGTTTCGCCAGTACCTCCAGCTCTTCTTCCCGACTCCTTCTTCTTGTACTACCATATGCAGGATGGCCAAGAAACGGGTTTTGTTTGTGTGCCTGGGGAACATTTGCCGCTCTCCGGCCGGGGAAGGCGTGTTTCGAGGGTTGCTGGAGGAAAAAGGGCTGCTGGACGGCTTTGAGGTGGACTCGGCGGGGACTTCCAGCTACCACATCGGAGAGGCGCCCGACCGGCGCATGCGACAGGCGGCGGCAAAGCGCGGCTATGAACTGAATGGGCATTCCAGGCGATTGGCCCGGGAGGACTTCCAGAGGTTTGACCTGATCGTGGCCATGGACCGAAGCAACATGCGCCAAATCCATGCGGCGGACCGCAGGGGCGAGTACCGCCGCAAGGTCCGGCTTTTTTGCGATTTCGTACCCGGCTCCGGGCTGCTGGACGTGCCCGATCCCTACTATGGCGGGCACGACGGCTTCGAACGGGTGCTCGACCTGCTGGAATCCGGTGCCCATGCCCTGCTGGAACACCTGCAATCCTTGCCGGAGGACGACTCGTGAACCTGGAATCCGCCTTGCCGGAGATCATCCGGGAAGCCACTGGAACAGCGTCGCCGCTGCGCCGCTGCACACCGGTCGGGGGAGGCTGCATCAACAAGGCTTCGCGGATCGATCTGGACGACGGTCGGAGCTTCTTCCTCAAGTCCAACCCCCGTGCCCTTCCCCGCCTCTTCGAAAGCGAAGCCGAAGGATTGCGGGCGCTGCGCCAGGCCGGCTGCCTGAGGGTTCCGGAAGTCGTGGCAACAGGTGGCGGCCGGGACGGGCTGCCTCACTTCATTCTGATGGAGTGCATTGCGGCAGGCCGCCCCGGCCCCGGGTTTTACGAGAAGTTCGGGCGCGGATTTGCCCAGCTTCATCAGCAAGCGCTCGCCGATCAGTTCGGGTTCGAAAACGACAATTACCTGGGAAGCACCCCCCAACCCAACCAGTGGACCTCGGACTGGGTCCGATTCTTCCGCCGGCACCGGCTGGGCCACCAATTGAAGATGGCCCGCCGAAACGGACTCAGCGATCCGCAAATGGACCGTCTGGGCCAGCGCCTGCTCGACCGCCTCGAGGATTGGATCGGCCATCCCGACGAGCCTCCGGGGCTGCTGCATGGAGACCTTTGGGGCGGCAACTACCTGTGCGACGACAGAGGCGATCCGGTGCTCATCGACCCGGCCGCCTACTATGGCCGCGGCGAGGCTGATTTGGCAATGACCCAGCTCTTTGGAGGATTCGATTCCAGCTTCTATCCTGCCTACGAAGAGGTGCACCCCTCGGCCCCCGGATCCCAAGACCGCCTGGAGATCTACAAGCTCTACCACCTGCTCAATCACCTGAACCTCTTCGGGCGCAGTTACTTCTCGGGATGCATGAGGATACTGAGAAGGTACGGCGGCTAGGAGTCAGGAGTCGGGAGTCAGGAATCGGGAGTCGGGAGTCGGGGGTCGGGAAGAACACATTCTGGCAACCGTGGACTTCTGAAATGGGAACCTGGAATCCGAAATCGCCGTTCTCTGACGTGGGAGCTGAGGTCCGACGTTGAGCAGGCTTCAGAATGGAGCACCCTCTTGACTGACAACTGTCAACTGACAACTGACAACTGATAATGAGGAGTTCGAATGTTTATAAATCGGCATAGATGGATATGGGCTGCAGCGCTGCTGACAGGTTTGGCAATGACTTCGGCAGTCGCCCAAACGAAATTATTGCGCTTTCCCGACCTGCATGGCGACCAAGTGGTCTTTTGCTATGGGGGAGATTTGTGGAGAGCCCCGGCGACGGGCGGTACGGCGATTCGGCTGACGGCCCATCCGGGGCAGGAGCTTTTTCCCAAGTATTCGCCCGACGGTCGGTGGATCGCCTTCACCGGGCAGTACGACGGCGACGAGCAGGTCTACGTCATTCCCGCTCAGGGAGGCCAGCCCAAGCAGTTGACCTTTTATCCCGCCAGCGGGCCGCTGCCTCCCCGATGGGGCTATGACAACCAGGTCTACGGCTGGACGCCCGATGGCGAGTCTGTCTTTTTTCGTTCGCTGCGCTACGGGTACAGCCTGGACGGCAACCGCCTCTTCACCGTCTCTGTCAATGGCGGGATGCCCGAGCCGCTGCCCATGCCAAAATCGGGCGTCGGCGATTTTTCGCCTGACGGGAAGAAGGTGGTCTACTCCCCTTTGTTCCGCGACTTCCGCACCTGGAAGCGTTATCAGGGCGGCTGGGCTCAGGATCTTCAGGTTTTCAACCTCGAATCCAACAGCGTTGAGCCTGTCACCCGTCACCCTCGCACCGACCGCGATCCCATGTGGATCGGCGGCACTATCTACTTCGCCTCCGACCGGGACGGCATCCTGAACATTTACGCTTATGACACGGCTTCCAAAGACCTCCGCCAAGTGACGCGCAGCCGCCGGTGGGACGTGCGATGGCCCAGCAAGGCTGAGGACGAACGGATCGTCTACGAATTGGCAGGAGAGCTGCAAATCCTGGATGCCCGCCGAGGCAATTCGCGCAAGATACCGATCCAGGTGCCGGATGACGGCCTGTCTCGCCGCCCCTCCCGCATCTCGGCAGCCCGGAATATCGAGAACTTCGACCTCAGCCCCAAAGGCCAAAGGGCTCTGTTCGCCGCTCGGGGAGACATCTTCACAGCGCCTATCGAGCATGGCCCCACCCGCAACCTGACCAACAGCAGCGACGCTCACGACAAGTCGCCAGTCTGGTCTCCCGATGGTCGCAGCATTGCATTCATCTCCGATCGCAGCGGCGAAGAGCAGCTTTACCGCATTGCCCAGGACGGCAAGGGCGAAGTCGAACAGCTGACCGCAGACCACCGGGCCATGCTGCTCAACCCCGTCTGGTCACCGGACGGCAAACGGATCGCCTACAGCGACAAGGATGGCAAGGTTTTCGTCCTGGAGTTGGAAGGCAAGGGCATTGAGCAGATCGCCGATGACGGAGGAGGCCAGGTCTTTGACTACAACTGGTCCCCTCAAGGCGGCCACCTGGCCTTTTCGCTTTCGGAACCCAACGGCTTTCGTTCCATCTTTATCTGGAGCGTCCAAGACAGCCGGCTGCGCCGCATCACCAGCGATTTCTTCAATGAGTTCAGCCCCTCCTGGAGCCCCGACGGCAATTACCTGTATTACCTGAGCGACCGTCAGTTTGCGCCCCAGATCGGCTCCTTCGAGTGGAATTACGTGGTCGACCGCGAAACCGGCATCTTCGCCCTGGCCTTGCGCCCGGATGTGGCCCATCCCTTCCCGCCTCGCAGCGATGAGGTGACCATCGAAGAGGACAAGGATGAGGATCAGCCGGAAGAAGCCGCTGCTGCCGAAGCCTCGCAAGATGAAGCGGCGGAAGAAAATGAAGAGGAAAAAAGGCATATCGAGATTGAATTCGACGGCTTGGCTGAGCGGGTGGCGCGTGTGCCGGTCAACGACGACAACTATGTCGCGCTGTTGGCCTTGGAGGGACACCTGCTTTATCTGGGCGGAGGGCCTTTTTACTACGGGCGCCTTTCGGACGTCCCCAGCAGCCTGCGCCTTTTCTCTCTCAAGGATCGGGAAGAGACCGTGCTGGCCGAGCGCATCAATGGATTTGCTGTCTCAGCTGACGGCAAAAAGATCCTCTATCGAAGCAACTCGGCCTTTCAGCACATCGACGCTTCTCCATTAGGCAAGAACTCGAGCAAGACGGTCTCTACTGCGGGGTTGCAAGTGGATCGTGTGCCCGCCGAGGAGTGGGAGCAGATCTTCGACGAGGTTTGGCGGCGCTTCCGCGACTTTTTCTACGTCGAGAACATGCACGGATACGACTGGGAAGGGCTGCGCGAGCAGTACCGGACTCTGCTGCAGCATGTGGCCCATCGCTCGGACCTCAACTACGTCCTGGGCGAGATGGTTGCCGAATTGAACGCCGGGCATTCCTACATCTCCGGAGGGGACTATGAAATCCCTCCCCGTCCTCAATCGGGCCTTCCCGGCGCCCGTCTCGAACTCGACCGCCAGGCAGGCCGCTACAAGATCACCCGCATCTTCGGCGGGCACAACGAAGAGCCAATCTACCGTTCGCCTTTGACCGAGATCGGAGTCGGTGTCCAGGAAGGGGACTACTTGCTGGCCATCGACGGGGAAGAGTTGACAGCTGACGGCAATCCCTACCGGATGCTGCTTCACAAGGCGGATCGTCCCATTAGCTGGACGGTCAACAGCGCTCCCCAGATGGATGGCGCCCGAGAGGTGACCTACAACCCGGTTTCGTCAGAATCCAACTTGGTCTACCTGGATTGGGTCAACTCCAACAGGCGCAAAGTTGACGAGATGAGCGGCGGCAAGGTCGGCTACATTCACGTCCCCGACATGGGTACGGACGGCATTCGGGAGTTCATCAAGTGGTTTTACGGCCAAACCCGCAAACAGGGGCTGGTGGTGGACGTGCGCGGCAACGGCGGCGGAAACGTCTCCCAAATGCTGATCCGGCGCTTCAGCCAGCAACTGCTTCAGGTCGGATATGCGCGTACTTCGGATTACGCCGGGCCCTATCCGGCCACCGTCTTTCACGGCCACCTGGTCTGCCTGCTCAACGAAACCTCGGCCTCGGACGGCGACATCTTTCCGGCCATGTTCCGCCAGGCGGGCCTGGGGCCGTTGATCGGCAAACGCTCCTGGGGCGGTGTCATCGGCATCACCAACCGGGGCACCTTGATTGATGGCGGGACGGTCAACGTCCCCGAGTTCGGCAACGCCACAGCCGACGGCCAATGGTCCATCGAGGGCATCGGAGTCGAGCCTGACATCGTGGTGGAAAACGACCCGGCAGCCGTCATCGCCGGGCGCGACCAGCAACTGGAGCGGGGAATCCAAGAGGTGCTCAAAAAGATCGAAGAGGATCCTCGCCTCTATCCTCCCCAGCCGCCGGCACCGGTCAAGACGCCGAAGAAGTGAGTGGCAGTTGGCAGTTGGCAGTTGGCAGTTGGCAGTTGGCAGTTGGCAGTTGGCAGTTGGCAGTTGGCAGTTGGCAGTTGGCAGTTGGCAGTTGG
>JANQFM010000580.1 GCA_028277865.1 Acidobacteriota bacterium | reverse complement strand
GCCGGCCGCCCGCATCCCGCCCATCCGGCCGGCGGGGCGCCAGGGAGCACTGCCCCTTTCCTTCGCCCAGCAGCGCCTCTGGTTCCTGGACCGGCTGGCACCCGGAAACCCTGCCTACAACATCCCGGCTGCCTGGTTGCTGAAGGGTGAACTGGACTATGCGGCACTTTGCCTCTCCTTGGAGGAGATCAGCCGCCGTCACGAGGTGCTGCGAACCCGATTCCCGGACCAAGAGCCCATCCAGCAGATCTGCAGTGCGGAACCCCTCCTTCCCCCTGTGGTGGACCTCGGCGGCCTGGAAGAGGACAAGCGGCTCCTGGAAGTCGACAGGCTTGTGAGGGAAGAAGCCGTCCGGCCCTTCGAACTGAGCCGCGGCCCCCTGTGGCGGGCGGTCCTGCTCCGCATCGGGGAGAGCCGGCATGCCTTGCAGATGAACTGGCATCACATCGTCTTTGACGGGTGGTCGGTGGACGTTTTTCGTGGGGAGTTGTCGGCACTGTATGCCGCCTTTCGCCGAGGCAATCGCTCTCCCTTGCCGGCTCTGCCCGTCCAGTACGCCGACTTCGCCCTCTGGCAGCGCAACTGGCTGCAGGGCGAGGCCCTGCAGGCTCAGCTCGACTTTTGGAAGCAGCATTTGAAGGACATCCCGCACGCACTGGAGCTTCCCACCGATTTTGCCCGCCCCGCCAGCATGGATTCCGCATCGGTGGGCCGGGAACGCTTCCTGCTCCCCGAGGATCTCTCCAAGCGGCTCAACGACCTGAGCCTGCGCTCGGGAACCACCTTGTTCATGACCTCCCTGGCGGCATTCAAGGCCCTGCTGTGCCGCTACACCGGCCAGGAAGACATCGTGGTGGGCTCGCCCATCGCCAACCGCAACTATTCCGAGGTCGAGCCCCTGATCGGCTTTTTCGTCAACACCATGGTGCTGCGCAGCGACCTTTCCGGCAATCCCAGCTTCAGGGAGTTGCTGCGCAGGGTCAGCCAGACGGCGCTGGACGCCTTTTCGCATCAGGACCTGCCCTTCGAAAAGCTGGTGGAGGAACTGCAGCCCCAGCGCGACCTGAGCCGCCAGGCACTCTTCCAGATCTTCTTTCAGTTCATCGAGGGTCAGGGGCAGCCGCCTCGACTGGACGAGCTGGAAGTCGTGCCCCTGCCCATGCCGCCCACAGCGGCCAAGCAAGACCTGACCTTGAACCTGGCACGCCATGGCGACGCTCTGGCCGGTCTGTTTTCCTACCGTTGCGAACTCTTCGAGGAGGCCGCCGTTCAGCGTTTGGCCGACCATTTCCAGAACCTGCTTCAAGCCGTTGCGCAGCGTCCCGGCCAACCGCTTTGGGAGATTCCTCTCCTTTCCCAGGACGAACGGCGCCAGTTGCTCAGCTGGGACGAGAGCCGGGCCGGGGACTACCGGGAGTCGTGCCTGCACCAGGTGTTCGAGTCCCAGGCCGACCGCATTCCCGATGCGGCTGCGGTGACCTTCCAGGGCCAGTCGCTCAGCTACGCCGAGTTGGAGGTGCGCAGCAACCGTATGGCCCAGGCTTTGCAGCGACCCGGCCGGGACAGCTCGCCGGTCGCCTTTCTGCTCCCCACAGGGCCGATGCAGGTTGAGGCTATGGTGGGCATCCTCAAAGCCGGGCACTTTTTCCTGGCCCTGGATGCCGAATACCCCACGGCCCGCTTGGAGCTGATGCTGGAAGAGGCAGAGCCCTTTTGCCTGATCAGCCACCCGGGAGTGCTCGAAGGGCATGGCGGCCTGCTGGAACAGTTGGGGAACGGCCAGGGGCGATCCCTGCTGCTGCTCGGCACTGACCGGGCGGGCTGGGAGCCGGCGCAGGGCAATCTGGCCGTCCAGGGGCCGCAGTGGCTGCAGTCCCTTCCCGCCCAACGCCCCTCGGCCTCGGTCGAGCCCTCTCAAGCGGCCTTGCTGGTCTATACCTCGGGATCGACGGGACGCCCCAAGGGGATCGTCCAGACCCACCGCAACTTCGGCCAGTACTCGCACTGGTACAGCCACAAGTTCGGCTCACCGGGCTGGCGGGTGGCCCAGTGGGCCTCGGTGGCCTACGACGCCACTTGCTGGGAAACCTTCGGAGCCTTTTACCGGGGCGGCACTTTGTGCATGGCCGAACTGGCCGTGCGCCGCGACTCGACCTCCTTCCTGGGCTGGATCCAGCGGGAGCAGATCTCCTTTGTCAAGGTCGTTCCCAGCTTCGCGCGCCAGTTGGTCCAGTCGCTGCAGGACGACGGCTGGGCCAACGATCCTTTCGCTTCGCTGAGGCGGCTTCTGCTGACGGGCGAGGTCTTGCCGGTGAGCCTGGTGCGCACACTGCGGCAGCGCTATCCCCATGAACCCAAGCTTTTTCAGCTCTACGGACCTTCCGAGTGCATTCTGGCCACCTGCGAAGAGCTGAACGGCGTCTCCTCCCGCCGCCGCTCCGTCCCCGTGGGCCGGCCCTTCGACGGGCGCCAGCTGCTGGTTTTGGACCGGGAAAGCCGCCTGTGCCCCATCGGCGTGGTGGGAGAAATCTATATTCGCACCCCCTACCTGGCCCAGGGCTACTGGAAAAGGCCCCAGGAGACCGAGCAGGCCTTTTTGACCAACCCGCTCGACGAGAAGGATTCGCTGCGCGTTTACCGCACGGGTGATCTGGGGCGCTGGCTGCCGGACGGGCGCCTGGAGTTTTTCGGGCGTCGCGATCACCAGGTCAAGGTGCGGGGCGTCCGCATCGAACTGGAAGAGATCGAGGTTCTCCTCTCCCGCCATCCGTCGGTCCGCGAATGCGCCCTGGCCGTGCACGAGCCGTCTGCAGGAGATCAGCGCTTGACGGCCTATGTGGTGGCCAAGCCTGGCGATGATTCTCAAACCCGGCCCGGCCCCCACCCCC
>JANQFM010000504.1 GCA_028277865.1 Acidobacteriota bacterium | reverse complement strand
TCGGACAGCACGCGCGCCAGGTGGCGGCGGTAGTCGACGGAGGCGTGGATGTCGCCTTGAGGATCGATGTCTTTGGAGGCGGCCAAATTGGCAGCTTGGGAGAGGATTTCAGGCTGGGGACGATGTCCGGCCAGCATCTGCTGGGCCTGCAGCGCCTCAACCGGACCCTCTCCCACGCTCAGGAAGACCAGTCGGCATTGACTGCAAGCGCCCGATTCGTCGAGGCTGACCAGCGCCGCCACTCCGGCCAGGGCGTAGTCCCCGTGGCGGCGGGCAAACTCGGCGAAGGCGCAGCCGCTGCGGGACGGCATGGCAGGGACTTCGATTTCGGTCAGGATCTCCTCCGGCTCCAGCGCGGTTTCAAAGAGCCCCGTGAAGAACTCGCCGACCGTCACCCAGCGCTCTCCCTGACTGCTTTGCAGCCGGAAACGGGCCTGCAGGGCCAGCAGGACAGCGGGCAGTTCGGCTGCCGGGTCAGCGTGGGCCAGGCTGCCGCCCATGGTTCCTCGATTGCGGATCTGAACGTGGGCCACGTAGGGCAGGGCTTGGTGGATGAGGGGCGCTCGCCGAGCCACCATCCGGCTCTCTTCCGCCTCACGCTGGCGAGTCATGGCGCCGATGCGCAGGCATCCTGAATCGACATCTTGGCGAATGCCGCAAAGCCCCTCGATCCGGTTCAGGTCGATCAGGGCCGCAGGCTGGGCCAGCCGAAAGTTCATGGCCGGAATCAGGCTCTGCCCGCCGGCCAGCAGCTTGGCATCGAACCCGTGCTGGGCAGCCAGTTCGAGCGCCTCCGGCAGCGTTTCAGGAGCGAAATAGCGGAAAGGAGCAGGCTTCACGTCGTCGCGCCTCCTCCTTTGGTTGTCAGTTGTCGGTTGTCAGTTGGCAGTCGGCAGTTGTAAGTTGGCGGTTTGGAGTCAGAACCTCCGATTTCTTCCTGACTCCGGACTCCGGACTCCGGACTCCTTCTCTCCTGCACCAACTCGAAGAGCCGGTTGGGGCTGAGGGGGATTTCGCAGATCTCCAGGTTGAATTCCGAGAGCGCATCTTCGACAGCCTGGGCGAAGAGGGGGCCGACAGGGATGGCACCTGCTTCTCCGGCGCCCTTGACTCCCAGGGGGTTGAGGGGCGATGGGGTTTGCAGGTGGGCCAGTTCCAGTTCAGGGATGTCGCAGGCGCCGGGCAGCAGGTAGTCCATGAAGGAGGCGTTGAGCAGTTGGCCGCAGTCGTCAAAGGCCAGTTGCTCGTAGAAGGCATTGCCGATCCCCTGGGCCACTCCGCCTTCGATCTGGCCTTCCAGGATGAGGGGATTGAGGATGGTTCCGCAGTCGTGGACGACCACGTAGCGCAGGATTTTCACATCGAAGGTCTGCGGATCGACTTCGACGATCATGGCATGGACGCCGTTGGCGGTGGTGCCGCGCTCGGGCCCGAAATAGGAGGCCGCTTCCAGACCCGGCTCGGTCCCGTGGCGCACCGCTCCCCGCAGAGGGTTGGCACGCACGGCCAGCTCTCCCAGACCGATGGAAGTGGCGGGGACTCCCTGGACCGAAACCTTGCCTCCGCAAAGCTCCAAATCTTCTTCGGCCACCTCCAGAGTCTCTGAAGCCAATCTGAGGATCTTCTTGCGTACCTCCCGGGCGGCAGCGTGGCAGGCGTTTCCGGCCACCACAGCTCCGCGGCTGGCAAAGGTGCCGGTGCCCCAGTGGAATTGGCGGGTGTCGCCGGTCACCACCTGCACATCGGCGATATCCACACCCAGTTGTTCGGCCACCACTTGGGCGAAAGAGGTGAAATGCCCTTGCCCCTGAGTTCCCACGCCGGTGACCAGGCTGACCTTGCCGCTGGTTTCCACTGTGACCCGGGCGCCTTCGTAAGGTCCGATGCCGGTGCCTTCCACGTAGGTAACCAAGCCGATTCCCACTCGGCGCCCCTCGGCGCGCAAGCGGGGCTGTTCCTTGTCAATAAAATACTGATAACCGATTTTCTCGACGGCCTTTTGCAGAGCTGCCGGGTAGTTGCCGCTGTCATAGACCAAGGGAGCGAAGTCTTGAAAGATGATCTGGTGGTCGTAGGGGAATTCTTGGGGCGGGATCAGGTTTCGGCGGCGGATCTCCACCCGGTCGATACCCAATTCGCGGGCCGCGGCGTCGAGCAGCCGTTCCATGACAAAGACCCCGTGCTGGCGCCCGGCACCCCGGTAGGGAGTAACGATGGGCTTGTTGGTGAAAACAGACTTGAATTCGCTGTAGTAGTGGGGCACGTCATAGCAGTTGAGCAGCGTGCATTGGCTGTTGATGGGAATCGTCAGCCCGTAAGGATTGTAGGCGCCGGTATCGTGCAAAAATACGTCCCGGACGCCCAGGATGCGTCCATCCCGCGTTACCGCCAACTCGGAATCGTGCACTTGGCCGCGTTCCTGAGTGGTGGCGAAGAAATTCTCTTCCCGGTCTTCGATCCACTTGACGGGACGATTGAGGCGCATCGAGATCCAGGGCAGCAGGGTCTCTTCGGGATAGAACATCATGATCTTGGGGCCGAAGCCGCCGCCGATGAAAGGTGCGATGACCTGGACCTGAGACTCGGAAAGCCCCAGCATGGACGCCAAGCCGTTGCGGATGGGGATGGGCGCCTGGGTGGTGTCCCAGATGGTGAGCTGCCGACTGCGCTCATCCCACTGGGCCACCACCCCTCGGTTTTCGATGGCAGCGGCAGTCCCTCGGTCGTACAGGAATCGGCGTCGTATGACCAAGTCCGCTTGCCGGCTGGCCTGTTCGTAATGCCCCTTGGACTGGACCGCATGGGCGGCCAGGTTGGATTCCAGGTCGTCGTGAACCAGGGGCGCCGCTGCCTCGAGGGCCTCCTCCAGCCCGATGACGGCGTCCAGCGGCTCGGCGTCCACGAAGATCTCCTGCAAGGCGTCCTCGGCCAGGTATCGGCTTTGGGCCACCACCACGGCCAAGGGCTCTCCTGCGTGACGGACCTTGTCCTTGACCAAGGGCACTTGGGTGCGCTCGTGAAAGGTGAGTTCGTTGATGGGGGGCGGAGGGACCAGCAGCGGTCCCGGCTTCCAGTAGTCCTGCAGGTCCGAAGCCGTATAGACGGCAACCACCCCGGGGAGTTGGACAGCTTGCGAAATATCGATGGAGCGGACGCGGCAGTGGGCCTCGGGGCTGCGCAGGAAAGCCGCATGGAGCATGCCGGGCAGTTGGATGTCGTCAACAAAAAGCGCCTGGCCGCGCAGCAGCCGATCGTCCTCGTTGCGCC
>JANQFM010000470.1 GCA_028277865.1 Acidobacteriota bacterium | reverse complement strand
CTGCCGAAGCTGATGGTGCGGTTGGTGACGGCTGTGCCTGGCGGGACATCCCTGAGTTCGTCCCCTGACTCAGGACGGCTGAAGTAGGCCATGTTGCGTGCTTTGGCCAGCGCTACATCGACGCTGAAGACCGTAGCGTCGGGCATTCGGAAGAGGGCCAGAATGGTGCCGTCCAGAGCCGCCACCGAGATCACCATGCGGGTGCGGCTGCCCAGCGGCAGGCGGATGGCGGCGCGGGTTTGATCCGCCTGATCGATGGACTGCTGCACGATCCGCTCCACCTCGTTCACGGAAAGCTCGGGGCTGGCCAACGGCCCGATCAGCCACCCTTCGGCAGCCGCCCGGCCTTCGCGACTAAAAACAGGATTGCCCATGTCGTCCACGTCCAGCACCAAGAAGTCCCCGCCAGCCAGGCCCGGGCCAGGCACATTGCCAGGAGGAGGAGTCGTGTTCTCGGCGAAGGGCAGGCGAATGCCGTCCAGAAAGACGGCAAAGGGCGGCGGCAGGCAGCCTGTGAAGTTGAAGAGGGAAAGGCTGGCCGTCACAGCGGCGAATTCGGCCACATCCGGCGGTGCGCCGAAGATGCCCACTCCGCCCACCAGCCGACAGTCTTTGAAAAGGGGGATCCCGCCGCCATGCACCTGTTGAGGAAATGCGTCGAGCAGTTCCGCCTCCGGCAGGTCGAGAAGGCGGCCCTGCACGAAGCGTCCCGAGTACTTGCCGGTGTAGACGCCCAGTCCGCAGCCCTCCTGGTCGGCCCCATTGCAGCGCAGCGGCGGGCAACCGGCACAGCCGTCCACTCCGTTGGCCCTGCGCAGGGCTGCCAAGGAAGTGGCCCGGGGGACGCATTGGCCAGGAATGAAGGCGGAATTGAAGCCGCAGCCCCGGTTGGTGTTTTCGATGCCGTAAAGGGCGCCGTTGGGCAGGAAATCGATGCCGGGCGGAAAGTTCTTCTGGCTGATGAATCGTACAGTCCGCGAGGAAAGAGGCGCTTGGTCGTTGCTGAAAAAAGCGCCCGTTCGGGCCAACGCGACGGCCCGCTCGGAATTCTCCTGGGTGGAGCCTGCTTTTTCCCAAACAGCCAAGATCCGTCCGGGACGGTCCACCACCGCTACCGAGAATCCGGGGGCATCGATCGCTTGGGCAGCGGCGGCAACAATGCTGCGGACTTCATCAAGGGTCAACCCATCCGGGTCCGCAGGAAAGTCGCGGCATTCCGGCAGCGTTGCCTGGGGTGCCTGCGGGCGCACCCGAACAGGGTCGGAATTCGGTCGTCCCTGAGACGTGCGTTGCTGGCCCAGAGCCCGGAACAGGGGGGAAAGAGCTGCGACCAGGATCAAAAGAGTGAGCCACCGACATCGACGGATCATCGGGCTTTCCTCGTGGAATCGGAAAACTGGACTCCATTATCACCCATGATCAGGTGCCAGGCAATCCGGCCCTACTGCTGCTGGCATGAAACTCCACAAACCTGCTTTCCCTTCCGCCTGATCCTGAACGGCCTCGTGATACGACCATGAATCCGGCCAGCCGGACCTTGCGGAGGATCAGTCTTGTGACTATTATGTAATTACAGCGGTGGAGGCGCAAGACGATGAAGTCAACATTAGTGAAGATCGGTAATTCACGTGGCATCCGGCTGCCGAAGCCATTGATAGAGGAGGCGGGCCTGAAGGACGAGGTGGAAATCCGTGCCCGCAAGGGAGAGATCCTGATCAAGCCGGCAGAATCTCCTCGCTCCGGCTGGGCTGAGGCTGCGAGAAAGTTGAACCGGCGTGAAGAGGACGGGCTGCTGGATCCGCCCACTCCGACGCGCTTCGATGACGAGGAGTGGGAGTGGTGAAATCTCACGCCGTACGGCGCGGCGACGTCTTCCTGGTCGATTTGAAGCCGACGCGCGGAGACGAAATAAGGAAGGCACGCCCTTGCGTCGTGGTTTCGCCAGACGAACTGAACGCATACCTTCGAACTTTCATCGTCGCTCCGATGACGAGCGGCAAGCATCGCTACCCCTTCCGAGTAGCTTGCCGTTTTCAGGGCAAGGCGGGTTACGTCGTTCTTGACCAGGTCCGAACCGTGGACCGAGGGCGCCTCGTCCAGCACTTGGGCCGCATTTCTCCTGCAACCTTGAAAAAGTCGTTGGCGATTCTGAGTGAAATGTTCGCTCCTTGAGGTGCATGAAGGTGCGGCAGCAATTGTTGCCAGGGCAGTTTCAGCCAAGTGCGCCCTTATCTTAGCCAAGCAGCAGCTAAAACATTGGCGGGCGCTGATTGATCGTGCTACCTTGACGGGGTTCAATCGATTTCATTTGTGTCAGATCATTTGGTCAGGGAGCGAGCTGTGCAGCCTCCAATTCGACCAGGATCTTGGGCCTCCGGGATCTGCCTGCTTTTTCTCTTGGCGACCAACGCCCAGGCTCAGATTCAGCGTCCGGCGCGTCCGCAGCCTGGCCCGCTTGCAGAGGTGTCTGGGATTGTCAGGGGCGCCGACGGGACTCCCCTGCACAAGGTCCGGGTGGAGGTGCGCCCTCAGGGAGGCGTAAATGCAAAGGCGGCTTTTACAGATGAATCGGGGCGATTCTCCTTGACCGGCCTTGAGCCGGGCAGCTACGACCTGCGTGTCAGCCGGATCGGTTTCCAAACTCATGAGGTTTCGGGGCTGGAGGTGACGGGAAAGCAGGCTCAGCTATCCTTCACTCTGGAGATTTCTGTGACGCCGCAGCGAGGGCGCATCAAGCGTCCGACTGGACGCGGAGGCCGGCCGTTGCCGCCTCCCCAGGCCATTCAGGAGAGGCAATCAGCCTATCCGCCAATCCGCACCCGAGCCGAACCCCCTTTGGTTGTTCCGGAGGCCGTTCCTTCCGCTCCCATCCCCTCGACCGAACCCGCATTCCGCCCGCTCGGCAGTGCGGGAGGTTCCCGCAAATCTTCCGGCATTCCGGCCACTGCAGACTTTGTTCCCGTCTCTGATCGCTGGCGTATCGGACTCCCCCGATGGGACCGCTACCAGAACCTGGCTACCGGCGTGGCACCTTACGCCACCG
Source organism: Acidobacteriota bacterium (assembly GCA_028277865.1). Lineage (GTDB taxonomy): Bacteria > Acidobacteriota > UBA6911 > RPQK01 > DATIPO01 > JANQFM01. The sequence continues at coordinate 862 of JANQFM010000470.1, read as the reverse complement.
GCCGCCGTGCCGACCCTTACAACCAGAACGTCCTCAAAGGCGACTACCCCATCTTCGGCAGCAACTGGTTCCTGAACCTCCAAGGGCTCAGCGAGACCATCAGCGAGTACCGTCGACTGCCCGTGGTGGGTCCGCCCACCGCCGATCGCCCCGCCGAACCCGAGTTCTTCAGCAAGGGCGACCAATTCCAGTTCATCGAATTGCTGGAGTTCTCCGCCGACCTCTTCTATGGGTACACCGCCTTCCAGCCCTTCGACCTGCGCTTCAGGGTTACGCCGGCGCTCAGCCTCAACTACCTCAAGGTGCGCGAACGGGGGCTGGTCGATATCGACGTGAGAGAAGGGACCACCCGCCCTGATTCGCACGCCTCTTTAGAAGAGGCCTTTGCCGAGGTCAAGCTGGCCGACACCAGCCCCTTTTTTGATTTCCTGTCGCTGCGGGTGGGCACCCAGTTCTTCAACAGCGACTTTCGGGGATTCATCTTCTTCGACAACCAGCCCGGCATCCGCCTCTTCGGAAACTTCAAGGCCAACAAGCACCAATACAACCTGGCCTACTTCTACATGCTGGAAAAAGACACCAACAGCCTGCTCAACACCTTCGACTGGCGACGCCAGCACGTAGCCGTGGCCAATTACTACATCCAGGACTTCATCAAGCTGGGCTATACCGCCCAGTTCAGCCTCCACTTCAACAACGACCGCCCCAGCCTGCACTTCAACACCAACGACTTCGTAGTGCGTCCGGCGCCCATCAGCAACGTGACGCCCAAGAGCGTGAACGCGGTCTACTTCGGATGGGCGGGGGACGGCCACTTCGGCACCCTCAATATCAACCACGCCTTCTATCAGGTCATCGGACA